>CAZXPO010000046.1:0-3660 GCA_964643165.1 uncultured Gammaproteobacteria bacterium
TTTTAAATTCTTGCGACAACTTTTGTTCGGTCAAAAAATTAAAAAGAATTTTTGCCTTTGCTTTTATTGGTGAAGCTTTAGTGTTTAATTCTCCATCAATAAAAATCAAAACATTTCCTTCTTTTATATCTGCTAATTTTTGTTTTTCTAAATATTCTTTTAGTTCGGCAAATATTTTTTCTTGTTTGTTGTTAAAAAAATCTTCAATAATTACTAAACGCTTGTTAACAAAAAGCGAGCCGGTGTTTATTTGTTCGGCGATTTCTTTGATGCTGATTTTTGCGCCATCAAGAACGCTGATACTAGAAGAATCAGTATCAACTTTATCTTGGAAATTCTGACGAATTTCTTTTAATTTTTGCTGGCTGCGAAAAGTATCGGGACCGTAAAGAAAAATAATCATAAATTATTGATAGCTTCTTTAAATAGTTTTCCTTTTTCTTCAAAATTCTTAAAAATACTATAACTTGGTGAGGCCGTAGAAAGTAGAACAGCTTTCCCTTTTTCTGTGTTTTTTGCGGCGAATTGGACAGCGGCATTCATATCGCGAGTATCCAAAAAATTTGGCAATGATTCAGAACCGTAGACTTTTTTTAGAGCTTCCTTAATTCTTTTTCCGGAAACAGGAAAAAAAACGATGTTAGAAATTTTTATTTTTTTTAATTTTTTTGCCAAGGAATCAAAATCATAACCACGATCTTCTCCGCCGAGAAAAATAGTTGCTAATTTCCCGTCGAGATAATCAATCGCCACCATTGTGGATTCTGGCGTAGTGGAAATTGCATCATCATAAAAAGAGATGCCATTTTTTGGTCCAACCAATTCCAAGCGATGCTCCAAGCCATGGAAATTTTTTATTCCCTTGGCCAGAGCACTCAGAGGTAGATCTAGAGCTTCCAAGACTGCGGCGGCAGCGGTGATATTTTTTAAGTTATGTTCTCCTGGAAGCTTGATTTCGGCAAGTGAAATAACTTTTTCTTTTTTATAAAAAAGATCGTTATTTTTTATTTTCCAGCTTGTCGAATAATCTTTTTTGCTGGCAGCGCTTTGTCCGGCAATCGCCTTAATGAATGGAAAATTACTATTAAAGATAAAATAATCTTCCGGTTTTTGATAGCGGGTGATATTAGCTTTTGCTTCGCAATATTCTCTAAATCCTCCATGATAAGGAAGATGGTCTGGAAAAATATTAATCATGACGGCAATCTGCGGACTAAAGCGCAAGTTCTCTAATTGATAGCTAGATAATTCATAAACAAAAAAATCTTTTTCGGAATTTTTTCCAAGAAATTTCAAAGGATCTTTACCGATATTGCCAACCAAATGAACTTTTTTTCCGGCGGCTTTTAATGCTCGATAAATCAAGGTGGCAGTGGTGCTTTTTCCTTTGGTGCCGGTAACGCCGATAATTTTTCCGCGGCAGTTTTTGAAAAATATTTCCGTAATGGAAGTAAAGATAATTCCTCTAATTCTGGCGCGAGCAATTTCTGTGAATTGGTTGGAAATTCCAGGACTTTTAACAATTAGGTCAAAATCTTCCAGTTGGTTCAGATATTTTTTTCCTTCAATGACTGAGCAATATTTGTCAGGAATTTTAATTTTGTTTCGATCAGCAATCCAAACTCTGAGATGTGGATTTAGTTTTCGCCAATAATTTAAAGAAAACTTTCCTTCACGTCCAAAACCAAGAACCAGAATTTTTTGGAAATTATAAGGAACGGCATGTTCGCGGCTACGAGCAAGCTGGGTATCAATTAATTTTTCTTGGTTTTTTATTTTTGGTAGGATTTTTTCTTGAAAATATTTAACAATTAAAGAATCTTTCCAGGATTTATTTTCGCAGATCAAAACAAAAGCAGCGCAAACCTCTTCTGGGGTGCCGACGCAATCGAAAGGCTTGAAAGCTCTTTGTCCCCACAATTCCTGAAAGAGCGCTAATAAATTTTTGTCATCCAAAAGATTGCGGCCAAAGATTTTTAATAAAGTTTTTTTATTATTCCAGGCGGCAAAAATAGCAAAAGAAAAGGCACACTTGGCGCAAACACCGCACCATCTTTGGTTACTGGCATTGTTGATTTTAAAATTTTTATTACAACTGGAAAAAACCGGAAAATATTTTGGATAGCGAGAGAACTCACGAGCAATTTTTAGTTCTGAATAAGGTCGAAGCAAGCTAAAATATTTTAGGCTGGGGGTTAAAAAATCACGAAGATAATTGGCGAAATCAGTTTCAAATTCAAAGCTTTTACTATATTGATGATTAATTTCGGTGTCCAAATATTTCACATTGCCGAAATTAGCACTATGTTCATTGGAGAAAATAATTTCTTGAAAATCTCCAAGAATTGCGGCGACTACGCACGTCCAAGAATAGATTGCGGAAATCGGCACGTGGCCGTTATAAGCGCCCTCTTCATTTAGATTAAAAAGCCGCTGATCCATCTGTCTGCCGATAATCAAACGCGGAGCGCCGATTATTTCGGCGGTGTCTTTTTGAATTTTGCTATCTCGCAGGCTGATTAAATGAAAAGAATAGCCGAGATCTTTTAATCTTTCGGCGCTAAGACAAGAATCTTTTCCACCGCCGATTGGCAGCAAGCAGCGATTTTTGAATTTATTTACTAGCGGTTTTATTTTTTTATCTTGATGCGGAAATTTTATTAAATTGCGAAAATCAATCTGGTTTTTATAAAAAAATTCTCCCAAGCCTCGTTCATAAAGCTTGTTCCAAAATTTAGCTTGTTCTTTGGTTAAAAAACCGCTTTCAATTTCTATTTTTTTTGGACAATAAGCTTTGTAGTAGCCGATGCCGATTGCTAAATGAAGATTAAACAAAGCGCGGTCCAATAATTTTTTATTGATTTGATCCCAATTTGGTTTGCAGGCCGAAAAATCCAAAATTTCTTCAAACTCAATTTTATTGTCGAAAGAATAACGCAAAAAAACTCTTCTAGTTCGCTGATCGAAAGAATAACTTTTAAAAATAAAACTTTTTGGTTTTTTGCTCTCCATATTTTATAGGGATATTTTTTCCAACTCGTTCCAGTTGTTTCCGGCAGAAGCTTCCGCAATAATCGGTACTTGGAAATGATAAGCATTCTCCATGAGATTTTTAATTATTTTAGCATAATCGCTCACTTTGTTTTCGTCAACTTCAAAAATTAATTCGTCGTGTACTTGCAGCAACATTGTTATTTCTTTTTCTTTATCTTTGATTGTTTGGCCGATTTTGACCATTGCTAATTTGATCAAATCAGCTGCTGCTCCCTGAATCGGGGTGTTAATTGCCATTCTTTCTGACATTTTTTTAATTTGTGGCATTGAGGAATTAATATCTGGCAAGGGGCGGCGGCGGCCAAACATTGTGGTTGACTCTCCTTCCTTTTCCGCCTTGGCGATAAAATCATCCATCATTTTTCGGACTTTTTTATAGGTCTCAAAATAACGTTCAATAAATTTTTTGGCTTCTAAAAAAGAAATGCCAGTTCCCATTGCCAAACCATGAGGTCCTTGTCCGTACAAAATACCAAAATTAACCGCCTTGGCTTCCCGGCGCATTTTTTTTGTGACTTCGTTTTCTTCGACCCCATTAATTGCCGCAGCAGTAATAGTGTGGATATCGTCTCCGTTTCGAAAGGCTTCAATCATTAAAGGATCACC
>CAZXPO010000047.1:0-3495 GCA_964643165.1 uncultured Gammaproteobacteria bacterium
GAAGTTCTTGATCCAAGTTCTATTTTTCTTTCTGGCGGTGAAGAATTTTTGTCCGGTTCGGCGGTGAGTTGCGTGGTTGAGGGCAGTCGGCCATTTATGGTGGATATTCAGGCCCTAGTTACCAAAACCGTTTTTGGTTATCCGCAAAGAAAATGCTCTGGTTTGGACCTGAATCGTTTGCAAGTTTTGGCGGCCGTAATCTCCAAAAGAGGCGGCTTGGATTTGAGTAGTAAAGATATTATTTTGAATGTGGTTGGCGGTCTAAAAATCAGTGATCCAGCTCTGGATTTGGCAGTTTGTGCGGCAATTATATCTTCCTCAACTAACAAGAAATTATCCCGCACAACCGTGTTTTTGGGCGAATTAGGGCTGTCTGGGGAATTAAGGCCAGTGGCTCGCCTGGAACAGCGTTTGAAAGAGGCGGAGAAACTTGGTTTCAAAGAGGCAATTATTCCAGACGTGGAAATTAAGGCTGGTAAGATAAAGTTAATTAAAATTAAAAGCCTGGAACAATTGAAAAATTATTTCTCTTAAATAAAATATAAAAAAAGAGTTTCCAATTAGGAAGCTCTTTTTTATTCCAAGTGCACCTCTCCTTCAATCTCACCGACTTTGCTTTTGAGCTTCGGCCAATTTTTTAAATCCGGATCGGTCGTGATTAATTTTTCGGCGCTAACTTGTGCCGCTTTGATTTGTTGATAATCAAAAAGAGTAGCAATTTTTAATTCGGGAAAACCGGATTGTAGCAAGCCATAAGTTTCCCCGGCGCCGCGCAATTTCAAATCTTCTTCTGCCAATTCTCGTCCGTTTTGATGTTTCACTAAGGCTTCCAAGCGCTTGCTGGTATTAATATTTGCTCCGCCATCTTGACTAGTAAAGAGAAAACAATAAGCTTGGTCTTCTCCTCGGCCGATACGGCCGCGGAATTGGTGCAGAGTGGAAAGACCGAATCTTTCTGCGCCTTCAATAATCATCAAGTTGGCATTTTTAATATCAATTCCCACTTCAATCACCGAAGTGCTGACCAAAATCTGAATTTTTTTATTTAGAAATTCCGCCATCACTTTTTCTTTGTCCTGGCTTTTTAATTTGCCATGCAATAAACCAATTTTATATTCCGGAAAAATTTCTTTTAATTTTTCCGCTTCTTCTTTGGCGGATTTGGCGCCTGTTTTATCGGAGGCAGAAATCAAAGGACAAACCACAAACATTTGCCGGCCAGCTTTTATTTCTGTTCTGGCAAATTCATAAGCGGCAGCTCTTTTTGCTTCTGGAACAATTTTAGTAATTGCGCTTTTACGATTCGGTGGCAGTTGATTAATCAAGGACAAATCCAAATCACCATAAAGAGCGAGCGCCAGAGAGCGAGGAATCGGCGTGGCGCTCAGCGAAAGAAAATGAGGCACAAAATTATTTTCACCATTCAAGTCGGCTAATTTTTTTCTTTGCTTCACGCCGAAACGCTGTTGTTCATCAATAATTGCCAGCGCTACTGGCGCCAAGATTTCTTTACTGAAAATCAAAGCGTGGGTACCGATAATTAAATCGCTGGCGGTGGCAATTTCGGCAGTTTTTATTTTCCCGCTTTGCCAATTTGCTTCTTTGCGTCCGGCGGTCAATAAGGAAATTTTAAAATCCAAACCGGCAAATAATTTTTTGAAAGTTTCAAAATGCTGAGCGGCCAAAATTTCGGTTGGCGCCATCAGTAAAGTTTTGCCAGCGTCAGCTAATTTGGTGTTAAGAATCGCAAAAGCGGCCACTACAGTTTTTCCACTGCCAACGTCGCCTTGCAACAAGCGGGACATCGGTTGAGCTTTTTCCAAATCCTGCAAAATTTCCCAAGCCGATTTTTTTTGGTCAGCGGTCAGTACAAAAGGCAGAGAGGCCACAAATTTTTTGGTGGCTTCTTCGCGAAAAGGAATTTTTTTGGCGGTGCGGCCTTGCAATTGGCGCTTGATTAATTGCGCGCGCAATTGCCAGACAAATAATTCTTCAAAACCCAAACGGCGGCGCGCCTCTGCCAAATCATTTTCATTTTCCGGGAAATGAATATTTTTTAGCGCCGTGGAAAGCGGTATTAATTTGTTTTCGGTAATGATTTGCGGCGGCAGAGAATCTTTCACTTCACCGCTCAAATTAATTACTTGTCTAATCAAAAAACGCAGCTGTTTGCTGGTCAAGCCTTCTACGAGGTGATAATTAGGAATAATTCCTTGCGTATTATGAAGATTTTGCGTGGAGTCCTCTTGATAATTTGCTAATTTTTCATAGGCTGGAGAAACCAAGCACAAGCCGCCATATTGTTCACTGACTCGGCCAGCCAAAGAAATAAAATCACCAACTTTTAGATTTTTTGTTAAATAAGGTTGATTAAACCAAAGTGCCTTGATTAAACCATCATCATCCTGGATTAGGGCTTCGGTGATATTCATGCGGCGGCGAGCACTGCGGCGATTACTAATCAAGTCGATTTGGCCCACAATTTGCGCCTCTTGCCCTTCTTGAAGCTGGGCAATATTGCTCACATTTTGGAAGCGGTCATAGCGGAAAGGAAAATAAAAAATCAGGTCGTGAACCGTGTCCAGACCTAATTTTTTTAAACGGGTAATGGTTGTTTTGCCGGCGCCTTTCAATTCAGCGAGCGGACTGGCCAAGTTAATCATAGAGGCCCTAAGAAGTAAAAAATGTGCTCCCACCAGGAATCGAACCTGGATTACAAGTTCCGCAAACTTGCGTTCTATCCATTAAACTATGGAAGCCAACTCCCTTATTATCAAGAAATAATCGGGAAATGTCAACCCCAGAATTAGAGGCGCAGAATCTTGGTTAATTGTTCAGAAAGCGGTTCGTTCAAGCGGTCAAGATCTTCCGGCAAATAACGTAAAAGGAAATTGCGGACAATAATTGGATTTTGTTCGCCAAGGTCTAGACTGATTCGCGGCTTGACTTGATTTTTGAATTCAAAATATAATTTGGTGATGTTTTCTTTCGGTTTATAAATAATGGAAAAGTCTTTGACAATGTCGTAATCATAAAATTTTTCACCAATTTTTATTCCATCGCCATCAGCCAGAAATTCCATCTCTTCCGATTTGCGGCGGGCCTTGATGAACATCACCACAATCGCCAAAACAATAATAATTACAAAAAGAAAATTGGAGTTGTAGCCCAGAAAAACTGGGCGCCAATTTTTGATTTCAAAGAAGGAAATAAATAGACAAATCGCCAAAAAAATACCGGCCAAAAGGTACCAGCGACGGCCTCTTTCCGGTTGTTCGGAATCGCTAAACATCCAGGAAATAGTGGCAGTTTTCCCGCTTTTTTGCTCTTCGTTTTCCATATTAGCAAATTGACATTAGAATTATTATTGTATATAGTGATTATAGCATAAAACAGATGGCGCGGGAATATTGCCCGTTTTTGTTTTTAATAAAATCAAACATGGAGAGATGCTAGAGTGGTTGAATAGGGCACCCTGCTAAGGTGTTATCCTTT
>CAZXPO010000048.1:0-3430 GCA_964643165.1 uncultured Gammaproteobacteria bacterium
TAAAAAAGAAATAAACGGTCAGAAATATTGTGTTATTGCTTCTAGCGAAGGAGCGGCTGGTTCAGTTTATACCCAATATGCTTACACAACAGTAACGGATGGCCAAGTTTATTCAATTATATTTTTAGCTCGTTATGTAAATTGCAGTAATTACCCTGATCAAAAATGGCAAGAATGTGAAGCAGAAAGAGAAAGCTTTAATTTGGATAATTTAGTTGATTTGGAAGTTAGGAAAAGATAGTACACGAACCACAAAGATGAATCTTTATTAAATTGACAAAATAGCATTAATTATGCTATTTTTTATTTATAAATTAGTACCATTAAAAAATTAATAATTATCAGCCATGGAAGAAAAAAATATTAAATTTTTAACAAAAATTAATTTAAGAACAGACAGAATCTTAAAGTTATTCTCTGGCTTAGGGGAAAGGCAGGGCTTGCTCAAAAATGAGTAAGACTTTTTTATTTTAATTTTTTCAATTACAAAATGAACCTTTTTATATATTTTAGGGTGAATTTATGTTATAATATTAGTAATAAAATTAATATCAAATATATGTTTGAAAAAATGTTTAACAAAGAAAATATTCTTCCTAAAAAAAATAAAGAAGAAAGTCGAACAAAAAAAACCTTATCCTCATTGGAAAGTGCTACAAAAATAGCTGCATTTTTGATGTTGTTGAGCGGTCCGCTTCAAGCAAATTCCAAAACAGTTTCAAATGAAGATGGGCCAGAAAAAAACAAAATAGAAGATGCCAGGATGGCGGTGAAAAAAATTATTTCTCTTGCTGAAAAAAATGACAAATCTGACATACACACCATAAACATGACCAATGTTAAAGGATTTGAAAAAGGAGATAAAGAGATAATTTGCGCCGAAGATAAATCTTTTATTCTTGTTTCGATTGAAGAAGGAGGATATACCTATTTTGATGCTAACAGCGATGGCGTTTTGGATCGCTTAGTTATTAATAACGAAGAAGAAGAATTTGAAGGCAAGAAAAAGATGGTAAATTATTCATATGCTTTTTCATCAATGGATAAGATATTTAAAGAAACTCCAATCATAGCGGATTTGCTCCCAAAAAAAATTAAAATTCTTTCTTTTGATTCAGAAAAGACTGAGGTTAGTTTTGCCGAAGTTGAACAGGGAAGTTTTGGAAAAGTTGATGGAGATTATGCCAAGAAAATTATTGATAAATTTCAAGATAATTACACTCAACAATTACAAAAAATAATATCCGAACAAGAATAGATTTATAAAATGATTGACACGAACAAAGGTTTTCCACCAGTTTTATAAAACAGTTCCCAGTAGTGGCGAGCGAAAAGAACAGATGTTTTATAAAACTAGGTGGTTTTTTATTACCAAAATCGCCGCCATTGACAAAATAGCATTAATTATGCTATTTTTTATTTATAAATTAGTACCATTAAAAAATTAATAATTATCAGCCATGGAAGAAAAAAATATTAAATTTTTAACAAAAATTAATTTAAGAACAGACAGAATCTTAAAGTTATTCTCTGGCTTAGGGGAAAGGCAGGGCTTATCATTTAATTTTGAAGATTATTCTATTCCAACAAAAATTTTTGAAAAAATTATTAAAATTATTAAAGAAGAATCCCTTTTGGTAAAAATTGAATTATCGGGATTGTATCGCGTTTGTAATTTAAAAGGACAAACAATTCTTCAATTTAGTAAAAACAACATCACCAAAGAGATGGAGGATGTTTTATTGGGGCTTGCTCAAAAATGAGTAAGCCTTTTTATTTTAATGTGGTTTTTTTCTATAAAATATGCTATTTTGTTAAATAGCTAAGCAATTATTTTTCATTTATGCATATCTCTAATTGGGGGAAAAAATTTTTTGTTTTCTGCCATTCAAAATGGGCGAAATCTCTGGCGCTATTCGTTTTAGTCTTGGGTTCAATTTTGCTTGGTTTCAAAATTGGCACCTATTTTGTCTATCATCAACCGCAGGAAAATAATTCTGGATCAGTTCGAAAACAAGGATTGTACAAGTTTATTAATCCTTTGCTGGAGTGTGATATTCAAGATAAGCGTTTGAATAATCTTTATATTCCTTTTGAAGAAAAATTAAAACAATCAATTGAAGATTTAAATGAAAAAAAATATCAAAACAAAGAAATCGCTGTTTATTTCCGCGATTTAAATAACGGTCCCTGGTTTGGAATTAATTCCTCCGCTGCTTTTACTCCGGCCAGCTTGATGAAGGTCCCTTTGATGATTGCTTATTATAAGCAAGCAGAAAGTGATCCAACAATTTTACAAAAAAAGATTGTTTTACAAGCCAGTGATAATGATTTTTCTCAAAACATTGTGACTGGAAAAAAATTAACAATCGGTAAAGAATATACTGTTGAAGAATTAATTAATTTTATGATTATTAATTCTGACAACACGGCCATGTTTAATTTGTTGAATAATATTGATCAGGAAAAATTAGATAAAGTTTATCTTGACTTAGGAATTACAGTGCCGAATTTTAAAACGCCGGAAGATTTTATGTCGGTCAAAGAATATGCTTCCTTCTTCCGTATTCTCTATAACGCTGCTTATTTAAATGAATACTATTCCGAAAAATCTCTCGCCCTCCTTTCTGAAACAAAATTTTTAAAAGGCTTGGTCGCCGGAGTTCCTTTTGGCACCAAGGTTTCGCACAAATTTGGTGAAAGAAAAAATATTGATCTGGCTACGGCAAACGAGCAACTGCACGAATGCGGAATCATTTATTTCCCAAGACATCCTTATTTGCTTTGCGTGATGACGAGAGGTAATGACTTTGAACAGATGTCGAGCTTTATTGCTGATGTTTCTGGTTTGGTCTACAAAACCATCAACAAAACTTATCATGAATAAAAATATGAAAAATCAAAAATTGAACCTTATTTGGAGTGCGCTTATATCCGCTTTTTGGGTGATTTTTTTATGGAATTTTTGGGACAAGGGAATTTTCGCTCTCGGCTTGAACGCCGCAATTTTTTTATTTTCTCTTTTAGCTTTGTTTGTTTTTAATTTATATCAAAAAATTTCTTACACCAAACAAGATTTGTTTTGGTTGTTGCCGATTGCTTTAATTATTCTAAGTTTTGCTCTTTTTGAAAATCCTTTTTTGAAGGCGATTAATCTATTAGTTCTGCCTGTCCTTTTTGCTGTTTTTTACAATCAAGCTTTTTTGTCGAACAAAAAAACAATCCGCTGGAGTTTTAAATTTATTCTAAAAATTATTGAACGATTTTTTTCTTTTTTTAAAAAAATTGGCGAAACTGCTACTTCCTATCTTGGTTTAATTATTCCGAGTGATAAGACTAAAAAACAAACGGCCGCCAAAATAATTGGCGGCATCCTTTTGTTTTTATTACTCGCTTTAACAATTTTTATTCCACTTTTATCTTCCGCCGA
>CAZXPO010000049.1:0-3359 GCA_964643165.1 uncultured Gammaproteobacteria bacterium
TTTATGGCATCAGTCGGGACAATTTAATGATCAAGAGTCTTTATGTTGATGAAGGTAATACTTTAAAACGTTGGATGCCTCGTGCTCATGGACGTGCCACTACTTTACGCAAACGTTCTTGCCACATCCACATCACTCTTGCCGAAATCAATGATAGCGGTCCAAAAACCAAAAAAGCTAGCAAGATTGAAGCTCCGATCAAATTAGAAACTATTGCTGACGAAGCCAAGAAGAGCACCAAAAAGACTGAAGGAAAAAACAAAGAGGCTGCCAAGAAAGAAGAAACAAAAGGCGGCAAAGGTTTCACTAAAAAAGTTTTTAATCGCAAAGTCGGTTAATTCGCAAAATAATTATTGACTCAACTAATTACACTTACTATGGGTAGAAAAGTAAATCCAAAAATATTCCGCATGGGCATCACCAAAACTTGGTCTTCGGTTTGGTTTAAGGGTGGAAACTCCTACATCAAATCCGTTCAACAAGACATTGCTGTCCGCCGTTACATGATCAAGGAATTCAAGGAGGCTGGAATTGACCGCGTTGAAATCGTGAGAACCAGCACTAAGGTTCAAATTGATGTTTGGACTGGCAAGCCAGGTTTGATTATTGGCCGCGGTGGAAATGGCGTTGAAGAATTGAAAAAAACTCTTCACACCAAATTCTTAAAGAATTTCCGCATGGGCGATATCAACTTAAATATCAAAGAAGTTGCTCGTCCAAATCTCAGTTCTCAAATTTTGATTCAATCCATGATTTTAGAAATTGAGAAACGCGTCCCTTTCCGCAAAGTAATGAAACAAGCAATCGGACGCGTTGAGCGCGCTGGTGCTCAAGGAGTGAAGGTTGTGGTTTCCGGACGTTTGAATGGTGCAGAAATTGCTCGTACTGAAAAGTTAGTTTTTGGAAAAGTTCCTTTGCATACTTTGCGTGCCGATATTGATTATTCTCGTGGCGTTGCTCACACAACTTATGGAGCAATCGGCCTCAAAGCTTGGATTTATCGCGGAGAAATTTTTGAAAAAGATAAAGAAACAAAAGGTGAAGTGCTTCAGAGTTAATTAGCTTTTTAATCTCAGACAAGAAATATGTTAATGCCAAAAAAAACTAAATATCGAAAAGATCACAAACGCCGCAAGGGCGGAACTGCAACTCGCATAATCAAAGTAAGTTTCGGTGATTTCGGTCTAAAAACTTTAGACGCTCACTGGATTACTGCTCGCCAGATTGAATCCGCTCGCCGTGTTTTGACTAGATATGTCAAAAAAACTGGAAAAGTTTGGATTAGAATTTTCCCGGACAAACCAGTAACCGTTAAAGGTGGTGAAATCCCAATGGGTAAAGGAAAGGGTTCTGTTGATCATTATGTCGCTTGCGTCAAACCAGGAACAGTAATGTTTGAAATGAATGGCGTCGAAGAAAAAGTAGCCAAAGAAGCCCTGGAATTAGCTGGCCACAAATTACCGGTCAAATGTGCCGTTGTTTCTAAAGAATAAAACACGATAAATTATTCAAGCAATATGGAATTTAAAGAAATACAACAAAAAAGCGTCAGTGAGTTGCATAAGCTCTTGGCCGATTCTCGTGACAAGCTGCGTGAATTCCGTTTTAAGGATTCCAATAAACAGCTGAAAAATGTTCGCGAAATCAGAAAAATCAAAGCACAAATTGCTCAGATTTTTACCTTGTTAAATAAACAAAAATAATTAATCATATGGCCGAGAAAAAAGTTGCCAAGAAAACCGTAAAAACTACCGCTTCAAAAACAGCTGCTCCAAAAGTTGCAAAAGTAAAACGTTTTGCACCAGTAGCTGCTCCAAAGAAGACAACTATCCAGAAGAAATTCAGTGGAGTAGTAGTTAGCGACAAAAGCGACAAAACCGTTGTTGTTTTAGTTGAACGCGTTAAACTTGATCCAAAATATAAAAAAAGATTTGTTACTAGCAGAAAATATAAAGTTCATGATGAAAAAAATGAATTCAAAGCTGGTGATAAAGTTACTTTCGTAGAATGCCGACCAATGAGCCGCGATAAGCGCTGGCGAGTAATCAAATAATTGTAAAGATATGATTCAAACTCAAACTGTATTAAAAGTAGCAGACAATTCCGGCGCAAAAAATGTCATCTGTATTCAAGTTTCCGGTGGTTACAAAAAACGTTACGCAAGTGTTGGTGATATTATTGTTTGTGCTGTCCGTTCCGCTGCTCCTCATGCCGCCATCAAAAAAGGCGACGTGGTGAAAGCAGTAGTTGTTCGCACCAAAAAAGAAATTCGCCGCGCTGATGGTTCATATTTGCGTTTTGATGACAATGCTTGCGTGGTAATTACTGATAAAGAAAAGAAAGAGCCGAAGGGAACCAGAATTTTTGGTCCAGTGGCTCGTGAAATCCGCCGTGCTGGTTTTATCAAAATCGCCTCATTGGCGCCAGAAGTATTATAATAGTTTACGGAAAGTTTTAAGTTTTCAATAATATGTCAATCAAAAAAGGAGATAAAGTAAAAATTTTGACCGGAAAAGACAAGGGTAAAACTGGAAAAGTTTTGCAAATCTTGCCTGCCGAAGGTCGAGTTAGCGTTGAAGGTCTAAACCTTTTAGTCAAACACCTTCGCCCTCGCCGTTCTGGTGAAAAAGGCCAAAGAATCGAATTCCCGGCTTTTATTAATTTGTCCAATGTGGCAATCATTTGTCCAAAGTGTGGCAAACAAAGCAGATTGGCTTCCAAAGTAGTAAAAGGAGAAAATAAAGATCAGAAATTCCGTGTTTGTAAAAAATGCCAAGAAGTCATTGAATAAGTTTCAATCTAAAATTGTCCAATCAATATGATTAATATCAAAGAACAATATAAAAACATCGCCGTTCCTCAACTGAAAGAAAAATTTGGTTTCAAAAATCCAATTTTGGTACCAAAAATTTCCAAAGTAGTTTTGAACGCCGGTTTTGGTAAGCACACCAAAGAAAAGGAGCTTATCGCTAATATTGAAAAGAGTTTGGAAAAAATCGCTGGTCAAAAACCAATGATGTCCAAAGCCAAAAAATCTATTTCCGCTTTCAAAATCAGAGAAGGAATGATTATTGGCTCAACCTTAACTCTGCGTGGTAAAAGAATGAATGATTTTCTTAACAAGCTCATCAACGTTACTTTTCCTCGCGTCCGCGACTTCCGCGGTATCAGTGATAAATCAGTTGATAATCGTGGCAATATCACTATCGGTTTTAAAGATCAAAGTTGTTTCCCAGAAATCAAAGCTGAAGACGCCGATCATTTATTCGGCCTAGAAGTATGTATCGCTACTAACGCAAGAAACAAAGAAGAAGGTCTTGAATTATTCAAGCTTCTCGGTTTCCCTTTCAAAAAGAACC
>CAZXPO010000050.1:0-3250 GCA_964643165.1 uncultured Gammaproteobacteria bacterium
CTTTTTTGAAAACCCATTTTTTTCAAAACGAGAGCTAAGACTTTGAAATGATAATCCTGCTCATTGCCGACAATATAAATTGAATCGTCGTAATTGTAGTCTTGGTCTTTCAAAAGCGCCAAATACAAATCCTGCGTCATATAGACGCTAGTGCCATCGGCGCGCAGCAAAACTTTTTCATCCAAGCCATTAGCGGTCAAATCAATAATAACTGCTCCATCTTCCCTTTTAGTTAAAACACCTTTGGCTAAATTTTCCAAAACTAACTTTTTTCCTTCCTGATAAATTTCACTTTCAAAATAATTTTTGTCGTGCTTGATGCCAACCAATTCAAAAGTTTCTTTGAAACCTTCAAAGGCCCAGTTGTTCATTTTCTGCCAAAGTTGATGAATTTCTTGATCGCCATTTTCCCATTTGACCAGCATTGCCTGCGCTTCTTTTTCTAAATTTTCATTTTCTTTGGCTAGCGCAGAAAATTTCACATAAAAATCACCGACAAAGTGATCGGATTTTTTGTCCGGCTCCGCATTGTTGCCCGCTAGTTGATAAGCCAGCATGGATTTGCAAATATGAATGCCGCGATCGTTAAAAAGATTAGTACGGAATACTTTTTTGCCATTGCTTTCCAAAAGGCGAGCCAAAGATTCGCCAATAAACAAGTTGCGCAAATGTCCAAGATGCAAAGGCTTGTTGGTGTTTGGTGAAGGATATTCAATCACAATTTTTTTGCCGTCTACTGGGGCATTGCCGAATGTTTCCTGTTTTTCTAAAACTTCCTCCAAAACTGAAATTGCAAAATAAGCGCGATTAACAAATAGGTTGAGATATGGGCCAGCCGCCTCGGCACGCTGAATACTGCCATGACCAGAAAGCAAAGCCGCTAATTTTTCAGCAATCGCCGCCGGAGCCAAGCCCAAAGGTTTGGCAACCACAAAACACGGGAAAGCAAAATCGCCCAAATCACGCGTTGGCGGAATTTCGATTTTTGCCAATATTTGTTCGGCAGCAATTTCTTGGCCACTTAATTCTTTGATTTTTTCAGCCAATAATTTGGCAATTTTACTTTTCATATTTGCTTATTTTGCCATTAATATCTTAGGAAATCAAGGCTATTCACAATTATAGCATAAAAATGCTATAATAATATTATGAAGCACGAAAAAATTGCTAACCCTAGCGGACAATACGAAATGTCTTTTGAGGAAATTCCAGAAAAAAAACTGGAAGCTCAGCCTGAGCTAAAAGACCTTAATTGGGGAAATTATTCCGAAGATGTCTTGAAAGCAAAAAAGGAAGAAGAGCGAGAAATGAGAGAAATACGAGAAGAAATTCAAAAAACAGAAAAAGAAGAAGAAGATAAAGATCTAAGTCCTGGCGAGGAATTATATGGCAGATTTAATCAATATGTTAAAGAACCAGCAAGTAGAACATTGACCAAAGAAGAAAGACAAAAATCAGATCTCAAAATTGCCAAAATAACAGCAGAGAGAATAAGAAAAGAAGAAGCAAGAAAAAGAAAAGAATGGGATGACTATTGGGCTAAATAATTTTAAAAACCACCGAGAGGTGGTTTTTTGATTTGATACATCACCCGCAACAATATCATTAAACTATTTTAATAAAAAACCCGAATTTCTAATATTTTTTAGATATTGAAACTCGGGCTATAAGACTTCTTCTTGAGCAAATTTAGTCATGATAATTTTTTCCCTCTCTATTCTTTTTTAAAAGAATGTTAAATTGTTAATTACTTGTCTTAAATAAGACGTTTTTTAATATGAAGCATAATACTTGGTACCATCTGGAACTATTACTACTTCTAGCGGTGGTCGGGTGTGCCATTCATAATTTGAAAATCCCACATTCCCCAAAAATGTTGTGTCTTGTGAAGAAAAATTCACTTCTCTAACAATTTCGGCAGAATATCCGCAACCCTCAAAGGTGTAGTGGACAAAGAATAACATTTCACAAGTTGTTCCTCTTAATGAGTCGGGAATAACTACTGAAATATTTTGAGGAATATTTTGATAAATCTCCATAATGTTTGTCGCGTCCCAATATTGATTGCCTTCGCGATGATTAATTTTAGCGACAGAAATCACATCTAATTCAGAAAATGCTTGCCAATCAACATTGAAGTTTAAAACTGTCTTATGTTCAACTGGTACAGGGGTTGGATTCGGTTCTTGAAAGTCATCTTTGCAAGAAACCATCATAGTAAGTACTATCGCACTCACCATGAAAAATAACATCTTTTTCATGACTTATTTATTTTTTGTTTTTAAATTACAGTTTAACTATGACTATATTACAGTATAATATTTTATAATTGTCAAGTTTTTAATCTTTTGGCGGAAATTCTTGATAAAAACCCCAATTATCTGTCACCTTGATTTTGATTTTGCGATTAACCGCGTCCGTTCCGGCACTATAGTTATAATTATGGGAAATTATATGAGGAACGCTCGGATGATTATCTTGATTACTAATAATATCAATCTTGCCATCTCCCCAATCAATAACCAGTTCTTTCATCGGCTGCTGCTGGGCATCAATAAAGGAATTAAATTTGAGAGTGTAGTATCCAGGACCAATATTCCAATTCCCCTCCGAAGTCGGAGTAAGAGCTGGGCCGGTGCCGTTGCCGCGATACAAATAGACATTTGCAATTCTTGGCCAAATAGCACAGAAATCGGCATCATTACTGCCAAAAGTTGAAGAAGCAACTGGTCTCTCAGTAGAAGAACATTTTTTTATATTATAAGTATCTCCTAAATCACGAGCATTATAAGAGACTGTTGGTTCTGATTGATAGCTTCCATTTTCAAACCGGAATCCACTAATTGATTTGAGAAAAATGTTTTTGAAAGTATTTTTCTGGTTAGCGTTAATTTTTTCAGGAAGCTCCGATCCATAACCATAAGAAATACAGCTTCCATTTGTTCCACAAGTACTGGTGACGCCATTACTGTCAATTGTCAAACAAGTGGTGGCTGGATCGGATTCACAATAACCAAGATACTGGCAAGAACCCTTGCCATTATCCCAACAGCCATAAGGGCGACCGGCATAAGGTGCATCTTCGTCACTATCGGAAGGAGTGTTGTTGGTAAAAAACTGCACTGCGGCTCGACCTAGAAGATCAACTCCGTTGAGTATAGAAGCGCCATATACATATAAAGGACTGCTGCTTTTCAGGCCAAAAAGTTTGTCGGCTAGATTGTAGCTCCAACTATTATTCCCGTTAAAC
>CAZXPO010000051.1:0-3211 GCA_964643165.1 uncultured Gammaproteobacteria bacterium
TTGTTTTTTGGTCGGGAAAATTCGGCTTGGCGAGCTTTGATTTTTTCGGCAACGGTCATGCTTTTTATTAATCCATCGCTGCTAAGAGATGATATTGGTTTTCAATTATCTTTTGCTGCTTTTTTTGGTTTGCTTTTTTCTGCGCCGCTTTTGAGAAAAAAATTAGCTTGGTGGCAGGAAGCGTTTTTGATTACTTTAATTTGTCAGTTGTTTACTTGGCCGATTAGTTCTTATTATTTCGGTGTTGTTTCTTTGGTGGCACCGTTAGCTAATCTTTTTTCTGCCTGGATTTTTGCACCGCTATTTATTATTCTGCCAATTGCTTTGCTTTTTTCTGGTTTGGGAAATTTGATTGGCTTGATATTTTTTTGGCCAGCGTATTTGCTAACCAGATATTTATTAACGGTGGCGCGTCTTAGTGCGAATTTACCCTTAGCAGCTGTGGATTACCAAATAAATTTTTATTTTATTTTTATTTATTATTTATTTCTAATTATTTTTTTCTGCTTGTTTAATTATTTCCAAACAAAAAATCGCCCTACGGCGACTTCTTGAAATTCGATACCTAAAAACAAAAGATTATTTGTCTTCCTTTTTTGCGGTGCGCAAGCAGCTAGTGCAGACTTTTAATTTTAAATCACCAATTTTTTTGCTTTGGAGATTGATATTTTGTCTTTTGAGGGTTTGTACTTTGGAGTGGGAACGAGTAGCGCCTTTGGTGGAAACGCGTCCGCATAAATCACATTTCTTGGACATACAATAAAAATAAGTTATTTTTTACTAGGCTCACTTTATCACGTTTTGAAAAAAGAATCAAGCCGTGCTACAATACAGAAGAATTTTTAGAATTAACTTATTTTTATGGAAATTATTTTTCAAATTATTGTTTTAGTTTTTTCGGCAATTTTTCATGAATATGCTCATGGGGCAATGGCTTATTCTCTTGGCGATCCAACCGCCAAAAACGCTGGCCGCCTGACTCTTAATCCAATTCGACATTTGGATTGGTTCGGTTCCATAATTTTGCCGGCGGTAATGGTTATTAGCCAGTTGCCCTTTGTTTTTGGTTGGGCCAAACCGGTTCCTTTCAATCCTTTCTTATTAAAAGATCGCCGTTGGGGGGAAGCGAAAGTTGCTTTGGCTGGTCCTCTTGCCAATCTATCAATTGCGCTAGCCTTGGGGCTCTTTATTCGTTTTGTGCCAGTTTCTCCAGCTTTGGCTAACTTGTTGGCAATTGCCGTGTTGATTAATATTGTTTTGGCGATTTTCAATTTGGTGCCCCTTCCTCCTCTGGATGGTTCCAAAATTTTGGCGGCTTTTTTGCCTGAAAAGGCCCGCAACAAGTTTTTAAGTTTGGAAAGATTTGGCTTCGTTTTTGTCATCTTGTTTGTGATGTTGGGTATTGAAATGATCCAACCGCTTATTTTTGGTTTATTCAGACTAATTACCGGCTTTTAAGTATTGACTTCTTTTTTCTATTTTGTTAAAGTATCTACAAAGAATAAAAAAATATCCTTGGATTCCCAAGGATTATTTTAAGATTAAATTATAAAAACGAATTTTTTAGAGTTCGTAATTTGTAGTTTGCTATTGGAATTTATCTATGCCAACAATGAATCAACTGGTCAAAAAAGGCCGCACCCCGAAAACAGGACGCAAAAAATCGTTAGCTCTTCACACTAGCCTCGATTCTTTGCATCGCAAAAAGAAAAACATTGCCAAAGGCGCTCCTTTCAAACAGGGTGTTTGCTTGAAGGTGACCACCACCACACCAAAAAAACCAAACTCCGCTCTCCGAAAAATCGCCAGGGTTCGTTTGTCCAATGGTATGGAAGTTACTGCCTACATTCCAGGAATGGGCCACAACTTGCAAGAACATTCCATCGTTTTGATCAAAGGTGGAAACACCAAAGATCTTCCAGGTGTTCGCTACAAAATTGTTCGCGGTGTGTTTGACGCTTCTGGTGTTGAAGCTCGCCGTCAGGGTCGCAGTTGCTATGGCGCTAAACGTCCAAAAGCAGCCAAATAATTTATTTTTATAAAAGAATTTCAATATTATAGCAGTGGATTGTGAAATAGCTGATAATCCATAGCTCACAATTATGAGAGGTAAACAAGCTCCAAAAAGAGATATCCAAGGTGACGCCAAGTATAATGACAAAGCGATTGCCAAATTCATCAACTACATCATGGAACGTGGCAAAAAAAGTGTTGCCGAATCTATTGTCTATGATGCTTTTGAAGTTATCAAACAAAAAACCAAACAAGACCCACGTCATATTTTCAACAAGGCCATCAAAAAAGTTTCTCCTTTGGTTGAAGTACGCGGCAAACGTGTTGGCGGCGCCAACTACCAAGTTCCTTTTCAGGTTCGTGGCGAACGCCGTTATTTTTTGGGTTGCAACTGGGTGATTAATGCTGCTTTGGCTCGCAAAGGTGCTTCCATGGCTGACAAATTAGCGGTTGAAATCCTTGATGCTAGTAATGGTGAAGGAGCAGCTGTTCGCAAACGTGAAGCGGTGCACAAGATGGCTGAGTCAAACAAGGCTTTTGCTCATTTCTCAAGATAAGCGGCTTTTGTTTTTGGTGAACTTCTTTACAAACTTTTATTTTTGGCGAACTTCGTCGTCGAAATTCGTTCTCGATCGCTCGCCGTATGTCAATACGGCTCGCTCCGCTCACGATTTCTTCCTAGAATTTCATCCAAAAATACAAGTTTTCATCTATATATAATACATTATATAATTCTCAATTTTTAAATAATTATAAAATAATATATGCCCCGAGATTACTCTCTAGAAAACACTAGAAACATTGGTATCATGGCTCACATCGATGCCGGAAAAACAACTTTCACCGAACGCGTCCTTTTTTACACTGGTAAAAAACACAAAATTGGTGAAACTCATGACGGTAGTGCCGACATGGATTGGATGGAACAAGAAAAAGAACGCGGTATCACCATCACCTCCGCTGCCACCACTTGTTTTTGGAAGGGAAGCAAAATTAACGTTATCGACACTCCAGGACACGTTGATTTCACCGTTGAAGTAGAACGTTCCTTACGTGTCCTTGATGGCGCAGTCGCTGTTTTTGATGGACAAGCTGGTGTTGAACCACAATCCGAAACTGTTTGGCGCCAAGCTGACAAATACCACGTTCCACGCCTTTGTTTCGTTAACAAAATGGACAAGATGGGTGCTGACTTCTA
>CAZXPO010000052.1:0-3197 GCA_964643165.1 uncultured Gammaproteobacteria bacterium
GAGGAAATGGAATTTTTCAACAAATTTATTGATCAAGGATTATTAGAACGTTTGAATAATGTTTTAAATTCCGATTTTGTTCGCCTCACTTATACGGAAGCGGTAGAACAACTAATCGCTAGTGGTGAAAAATTTGTTTATCCAGTTTCTTGGGGTATCGATTTGCAAACCGAACACGAACGCTATTTAACGGAGAAGATTTATGGCAAACCAGTTTTCTTAATTGATTATCCAAAAGAAATAAAAGCTTTCTATATGCGTCAGAATGATGACGGCAAGACTGTAGCGGCGATGGATTTGTTGGTGCCAGGAATCGGGGAAATTATGGGTGGTAGCCAACGTGAAGAACGTTTGGATTTGTTGGAAACTCGCATGAAAGAATTGGGCTTGAAAGCTGAGGATTATTGGTGGTATTTGGATTTACGCAAATACGGCTCCGTGAAACACGCTGGCTTTGGTCTTGGTTTTGAAAGAGCAATTATGTATTTCTCTGGCATGGCCAATATTCGCGATGTCATTCCATTCCCAAGAACACCGAAGAACGCGGAATTCTAAAACAAAAAAAATAGACAAAGAAAAAAGGCTATCTATTAATTTAGATAGCCTTTATTTTTTTAGAATGTATTTTAAAAAATTAAATAATGCAAAAACATTGTTACTGGACAAGTTAGTATTGACACAGTAATCATTAATTTAATTAAAATATTAAGCGATGGTCCGGCGGTGTCCTTAAATGGATCGCCAACCATGTCACCAGTTATTCCGGCTTTATGGGCAGGTGAGTTTTTTCCACCGAAGAAGCCAGCTTCAATGTATTTTTTGGCATTATCCCAGGCACCTCCGGCGTTGGACATAAATACTGCCAAACAGAATCCGGAACAAAGAGATCCAAGAAGAAAAGCAATAATCATTGTTGGTCCCCCCAATATTGCAATTAATATTGGAAAGACAATAACGAGAATAGCAGGAACAATGCTATAGTGTTGAGCTGCCTTGGTGCTGATATCAATACATTTTTTGTAGTCAGGCTTGTTTTTTCCTTCAAAAATACCAAGGTTTTCTATTTGATGCTTAATTTCCTTCATCATTATTGTCGCCGCTTCATTTACGGCGGTTAATAATTTTGCAGAAAACAACCAAGGAACTGAAACACCCAATAGCAACCCAGAAATAGACCAAATATTATTTAAGCTTAAATCAAATTCAGTTGGTAGGTCAAATTTTATTAGGGATTTTTGGATGGTATAAATTAAAGCACCAATTAAAGCAATCGCCGCCAAAGCGGCTGAACCAATAGCATAACCTTTTACGGTTGCAGCTGTTGTGTTTCCGAGAGAATCAAGACTGCTGCCAATTTTTTTTCTTTCTTTGCTTAGTCCACTCATTTCAATTAATCCTTGAGCATTGTCAGCAATTGGACCAAAAGAATCAACAGTTAAAGTAATTGGCAAGGTGGAAAGCATTGCTACTGCGGCCAAGGAAACACCGTAAATACCAAGAGAATAGTTTCCGTAGCCAGCAACATAAAAAGCTGCCAACATTCCGAGTACTAGTATTATTCCAATACTGAGAACGCTCATCATTCCGAGAGCTGTTCCTCCTATAACAACACTAGAGTGTCCAACTTGTGCTCTTTTTGCGAGCAGTTTGACTGGTTTATAATCAGTAGAGGTATAATATTCACACACCCAAGCAATACCATTACCAACCAATAAACCAATAATAATCGGAAAAAACAAATCCCAAGAATTAGTTGAGATGTAAATAATAATTGCTGAACCAATAGCAACCAAAATGGATGTAGAATAAATTCCTCTTCTAATACTACTTAATAATTTTTTTTCATCATTTGTTCTAATTATTGCTAGACCAATTATTGAAGCAAAAATTCCTAAAGCAGAGATAGATAGGGGAATCATTACCAAGATTGAGGTCGCGATTGTGGTGCCAAAGATAGCGCTTATTGAAGAAAATGATTGATAGCCAGCTTCCATTGCGGCAGCATTGCCAGCAGAAAAAGATTCAAGTGTATCTTGCCCTCCTCCGGCAATATCACTAGCATTATCACCAACCATATCAGCAACAACTGCTGGATTTCTGGGATCGTCTTCTTCTAAATTATATTTGCCCTTTCCTACTTCATCAGCAGCAAAATCTGCGGCCTTGGTAAATATTCCGCCAGCCACTCTTGCCATAAACGCCATAAAACTTGTCCCAAATGAAAAGGTTATTACTGTGCTAGTAATTACTTCCATTAGTTCAATTTCTGGCAAATTTGGACTAAGCAGGGAAATGACAGAATACCAAATCGCTAAATCTAGAAGAACAAAACCGCAAACCGAAAAACCCATTACCGCTCCACCATTCAAGGCGGCGCGAAAACTTTTGTTTAGACCAAATTTGGTGTAGTAAGCAGTCACAGCATTAGCCTTGGTTGCTGTTGTCATACCGAGATAGGCAGACAAGGCAGAGAAGAAAGCTCCAGTCAGAACCGCAAAGGGGGTATAAAAGCTAATGAAATCTTTGTATGCTAAAAATAACAAAACAAAGAAAGCAGAGCCAATTACCCAGGCAGAAGAGGTATATTGCCTTTTTAAAAAGCTAATTGTACCTTTGTGAACATCTTTTGAGATTTTCAGAATTTCTGGCTCCAAAACTTCTTGTTTTTTGATCCAGATTTTTTTGCTAATCATCATTAGCAGCGAAGTAATCGCCGCCGAATAAAGGATAATTAAATTAAAACTACTTGTCATGATTTCTCCCTCCTCCAAAGGGTGTTTTTGTTGTTAAATATCGAAAAAAGACTTTTGTCTTTCTAACCTTTTTACTTTAAAATTTAACAAATGTCAATACCAAAAAAAACATTATTGACAAACGCAACTTGGTTGCGTTATTATGGCAGAATATATGAGTTTAAATGAATTATTAGCAAAAGTAAGAACGAAGGGCGGAAGGCTCACCAAGACCAGAATTGCCATTCTGAGCGGTTTTTTGCTTGCAATCAAGCCTTTGTCACCATTAGAGATAATTAGCTATTTAGAGGGCGAAAAAATCCAAGTCAACAAAACCACTGTTTATCGAGAATTGAGTTTTTTGTTAGAAAATAATTTAATCCGTGAAGTTCGATTATTGGAAGGGAAAGCGGCTTTGTATGAACTATCCAACGAGCACCGTCATCATTTGATTTGTTTGAAGTG
>CAZXPO010000053.1:0-2887 GCA_964643165.1 uncultured Gammaproteobacteria bacterium
AAATATGTTATAATATTAACAAACTTAAGCCTTTTTTTCAATTTAATCAAGCTAATTTTTTTAGCTGCTAAAAATTTATGTTTTCCTATCGCTCAATTCTCAAAAAAGCCTTGAAAACTTCTTGGCGCCACAAATATTTATGGTTTTTTGGTTTGTTTGCAACCTTAATCAATCCGGGAGGAGAATATCAAATCTTAAACAAAACCATCAAAGATGGTTTATATGGCCATTTCTCCGATACTCTGCAAATGCTTTCTTCGACTGGCATTTTTAGCCTAGAAGCTCTATCTAACATGTTTGGCTTGATGAAAGCCAATCCAATTTCTGCCTTAATGTCGGTAATTGCTATAATTCTTTTACTGTTCATGGTTGGTTTTTTAGTTTGGCTGGCTATTTCTTCCCAGGGAGCAATCGTCGCTAAAATACAAAAAATTGAAGAAGGGAAAAAAGAAGAAAAATCAGATTTTCGAGCTGATCTGCAAAAAGGTTCTCATTCTTTCTGGCCGGTATTTGGTTTCAATGCCTTTTTAAAAATTGCGATTGATTTGGCTTTTCTGTTAGTTAGCTTGCCAGTTCTATTGATGATTACCAACACCATCGCTTTCTCCATTATCTACATCATTCTTTTTATTATTTTTATTCCGGTAGCAATTTCTCTTTCAATGATTGCCAAATATGCTATTAGTTTTTCTGTCATTAAAAAATACAAATTCATCGAATCCATCAAAAAAGCTTGGGATTTATTCAATAAAAATTGGATAATCAGCTTAGAAATGGCGATTGCCTTATTTTCGATCAACATTCTTGCTTCTTTTGCAATCTTGCTAATTATTTTGATCTTCCCGATGCCCTTGTTCTTCGTCTGTTTAGCTCTCGGAAAAATCACCATCGCCTGGATTGTTGTTTTAGTGATGATTGTTTTTATGATTATTTCTGGATCATTCCTAACCGCTTTTCAAATCAGTGCTTGGACCGACCTCTTCTTGAAATTGAACAAAGGATTAGGCACCAGCAAAATTGAAAGAATCTTAAAAAAGAAAAATAAAAAATAAATGAGTTTTGATTCTATTGAAAGCTTGATTTCTGGGCAAGATAATAATGACGAAACCCCGCAAGGAAAATTTGCCCAAAAACAACAAGAAATAAAAATTAAAGAAATTGAAAAGAGCACCGAAACAGAAGCTGATTCTCTTGGATTGCCATACATCAATCTTTTCGGCTTCCCAATCAGCCCAGAAGCCGTGGTTTTGATAAACGAAAAAGAAGCCCAAAAACTAAAAACCATCTGTTTTTTTTATGATGGCGAACACATTAGAATTGGAGCTGTCAAAATAGGATCAGCCCAAGAAGAATTAGCTGAACGTCTTAAAAAACTATATTTTTGCGATGTAAAAATTTATTTGATTTCTGAAAATAGTTTTACTTCCGCCTTAGAAATATATAAATCAATTCCAAAATTAAAAACTGTCCAAAGAGGAATTGATATCAGTGAAGAATCTTTAGAAAAATATAAATTAGAAATTAGCAGCTACAAATACTTAGGAGAAAAAATCAATCAAGTAAACATCAGCGACATTATCACTCTCATTCTTGCGACTGCTCTAAAAATTGATGCCAGTGATGTTCACATCGAAGCCGAAGAAAGAGGAGTAGCTGTCCGCTTGAGAATCGACGGTGTCTTGCAAGATGCAGCCAATATCGACCACCAGAAATGGAAAATGATTATTGCTCGTCTAAAAATATTAGCCAAAGTAAAAATTAACGTTGAAGACAAACCTCAAGATGGACGCTTCACAATCACAATTACCAAGGGAAAGATTGATGTCCGCTGCTCTTTCTTGCCAACTGCTTTTGGCGAAAGTGTTGTTTTGCGTTTATTAAAACCATCTTCAGCTGGATTAGCTTTTTCAGAATTGGGTTTATTGCCTCAAGTCAGTTCCGCCCTAGAAAGAGAAATTTCGAAACCAAACGGGCTAATCTTAACCACTGGTCCAACGGGTGCTGGCAAAACCACAACTTTATACACAGTCTTAAACCGCCTAAACAAACCAGGAGTAAAAATAATTACTCTTGAAGATCCAATCGAATATCAATTAGAAGGAATCAATCAAAGCCAAATTGATACTTCTCGAAACTATGGCTTTGCTGAAGGTTTGCGTTCTCTTTTGCGCCAAGACCCAAACGTGGTGATGATCGGCGAAATCCGCGACCAAGAAACTGCTGAAATTGCCATTCAAGCCAGCTTAACTGGGCACTTGGTTATTTCAACTTTACACACCAACGATGCTTCCGGAGTTATTCCACGCTTGATTGATATGGGTGTTAAACCATATTTCTTGGTGCCTTCAATCAATGCCGTAATTGGCCAGCGCTTAGTGAGAAAACTTTGTCCAAAATGCAAAGTGGAACATATTCTTCAGGAAGATGAAGCGGAACAAGTTAAAAAAATTCTCGCAGTTATTTCACCAAAATCCGGAATAGACATTCCGGCCGAATTACCAAAAATTTTCAAAGCTGGTGCCGGTTGTGAATATTGCGGCCAGATTGGCTACAAAGGAAGAGTTGGTATCTATGAACTATTCACCATGGATGAAAAAATAAAAGAACTGACCGTCGGCAATGCTCCTTCTTTTAAAATTCTCCAACAAGCAATTGAAAATGGCATGATTACCATGCTTCAAGATGGCATCCTAAAAACAATGGACGGACAAACTTCTCTTGATGAAGTTTATCGCGTAATCGGTAATTTTGATTACATCAATGAGCTCTATGATATCGTTATTTCCCAAACTATCGGCCGCGGCATTAAAATCAGCAAAGAAGAAATGGCTCAAGCTGAAAGATTCGGCCAAGATATTAAAGGAGTAAAAGAATCTGTTTCTGAATT
>CAZXPO010000054.1:0-2880 GCA_964643165.1 uncultured Gammaproteobacteria bacterium
TAAAAGTTGAAGTGGTTTTGCCAAAATTCACAGACTTTATTTTTATTGACCGGGTAAATTATAGCTATGCTTCTCGTTTGGCAGCCCTGGGGGTAAAATTTTATTTTTTGCCAAAAATGAATCATGCCAAAATATTTGTCATTGATAATCAAGAGGCAATGATTGGTTCTTCTAATTTTGATATTCTTTCTATTAATGTCAACGTAGAAAGCGGAGTCTTTTTCAATCAAAAAACAGTAATTAATGATTTGTTGAAAATTATTAATCGCTGGCAGGTTTCAGCCGTTGCTTTTGACCCCAAAAAACGCCCATTGAACTTAATGGATTTTTTTGTTAAGATAAGTCTTAAACTTTTTTATCCATTTTTGTAAGCGTTTTTATGCCAAATTATCGCCAAAAAAATATTTCCATTCGCGGTGCGCGAGTGAATAATTTAAAAAATATCAACATCGATATTCCTCGCGGGAAGCTGGTGGTGGTCACTGGTTTGTCGGGTAGCGGTAAATCTTCTTTGGCTTTTGATACGATTTATGCCGAAGGACAGCGCCGTTATGTGGAATCTCTTTCTTCTTATGCTCGTCAATTTGTTGGCTTAATGAATAAACCGGATTTGGATTTTATTGATGGTTTATCGCCGGCAATTTCAATTGATCAGCGTTCGGTTTCCGCCAATACTCGCTCCACGGTTGGCACAGTTTCGGAGATTTATGATTTTTTGCGTTTGTTGTATGCCAAAGTCGGGGTTCCTTATTGTCCAGATTGCGGCTCTCGTTTGAAAAAAAATCCTAGCAAAGAGAAAAATGCCCCCGCCTATCTTTGCCCGGAAGGTCATTTTAGTTTGGCGGAATTGGAATCAAGCAATTTTTCTTTTAATTCCGGGCAAGGAGCTTGTCCAACTTGCGGCGGCTTGGGACAGTGTCCGGAAGTAAGCAGCGGTCTGGTGCTGAATGAAAATTTGAGCTTAGCCGAGGGAGCAATTAGACCCCTGGGAGTTAATGCACTCAGTAATCCAAATTCTTTTTTTGCGCCATTTGCCAAAGAGATTAAAGAAAGTAGTTTGGATTTTTTAAAACCAGTAAAACTTTTTACGGCAGCGGAAAAGAAATTTCTTTTGGATGGCGATAAAAATTTTTTGGGCTTAAAAAAAATTCTTTTGGACCGTTATCAAGACACTCGTTCCAGTTTTATTAAACAAGAGATTGAAAAATGTCTGGTGGTTTCTCCTTGCTCGACTTGCCAAGGACAGCGTTTGAAGAAAGAATCATTAGCCGTCAAGATTGAAGGATTTTCTATTGCTGATTTGAGTGATCTGGCAATTCTGGAATTGAAAGCCAAGTTGTTATTAATTGAAAGCAAATTAAAGAATGGTTCGCTAACTATTGCTCAGCCGATTATCAAAGAAATTGTCGGCCGTTTGGATTTGTTAAACAAGGTTGGCTTATCCTATCTTTCCATTAGCCGTCCTTCCGGAACTTTGTCTGGCGGTGAAGCGCAAAGAATGCGCCTGGCTACTCAAATCGGTTCTGGGTTAACCGAAGTGATTTATGTTTTGGATGAACCGTCTATCGGTTTACACCAAAGAGATAACGATAAATTAATTGAGACTTTAAAAAAATTAAGAGATTTGGGAAATACGGTTATTGTAGTGGAGCATGATGAAGCAACAATGATGGCGGCTGACCATTTGATTGATGTCGGTCCGGGGGCGGGAATTTTGGGTGGAAAAATAATTTATGAAGGAACGCCGGAAAAAATAAAAAGTTGCCGTAATTCATTAACTGGGGATTATCTTTCAGGTCGAAAAAAAATTTCACCAAAAAATAGTTATCGTGTTGGCAATGGAAAAAAAATTGAAATTATTGGAGCCTCGGAACATAATTTAAAAAATATTAATGTCACTATTCCTTTGGGAAAATTGGTTGCCATCACTGGAGTTTCCGGCAGCGGCAAATCTTCTTTGATTACCGATATTTTGGCGAATGCGCTGAATCGCAAATTTTATCGCGCCAAAGTTGAACCAGGGAAACACAAAGAAATAAAAGGCTTGGAAAATATTGATAAAGTAATTGATATTGACCAATCTCCAATTGGCCGCACGCCGCGTTCCAATCCAGCAACTTACACCGGTATCTTTACCTATATTCGTGATTTGTTTGCGGGATTGCCGGAAGCAAAAGTAAAAGGTTTGAACGCCGGTCATTTTTCTTTCAATGTTGTTGGCGGACGCTGTGAACATTGCGAAGGTGATGGTGTGATAAAAGTTGAAATGCAATTCATGTCGGATATTTATGTGACTTGCGATGCCTGCCAAGGAAAGCGTTATCAGAAAAAGGTTTTAGATGTTTTATATAAAGGAAAAAGTATTTATGATTTTTTAGAGATGACCGTTTCTGAAGCAATGCCTTATTTCAAAACTATTGCTCCTTTGTATGAAAAACTTTCAGTTTTAGAAAAAGTTGGTTTGGGATATTTGAAGCTTGGCCAATCAGCGACTACTCTTTCTGGTGGTGAAGCTCAGCGGGTGAAGTTGGCAACCGAATTATCTCGTCGATCCACTGGAAAAACTTTATATATTCTTGATGAGCCGACAACTGGTTTGCACTTTGCGGATATTGATCGCTTATTAATCGTGGTAAATCAATTAGTAGATGCTGGCAATACTGTTTTGGTGATTGAACATAATTTGGATGTGATTAAATCTGCCGATTGGGTGATTGATTTGGGTCCAGAAGGAGGCGACAAAGGTGGCGAAATCGTTGGTGTTGGCACTCCGGAAGATTTGAAGAAAAATAAAAAAAGTTATACTGGAAAATATTTGGCGCTAACTGATAAATAAATTTCAAAAAGAAAAAAGACCAACTCATTTGAATTGGTCTTTTT
>CAZXPO010000055.1:0-2766 GCA_964643165.1 uncultured Gammaproteobacteria bacterium
TTCCGATTTGAAACTTTCCAGCGTTGAATGGCCAACATTTTTCCAATTAGGAAATAATTACCAGGACACAATTAAAGTAAAAATCAGCAACATCGGCGAAGCTATTGCTAGCGGTGATTCATTGTTAGCCAGAGCAACTATTTCTCTCAAATCTTTGGGCGACAGCTTGCTGGCTGAAAAAATAATTGATCAAGCTTTTGATTCTTTGTTTGTTGGCGATTCCATCACTTTGGATTTTGTTTTGGACTCCATCAATATTCCTAATGGTAGCAAATTAGAAATTGTTCTTGGAATTAATCCTAATCAATATCTTTCCGAATTGACTCTGAAAAATAATTCTCAAAAAAATGAATGGGAATTTTCTTTTCCGGACCTAACTATTTCCGAAATTACCTTTGATACCACGGGAGGCGCTTTGTCCCAAGACAATGTGATAGTTGAATTGAGAAATATTGGCTGCCAAGCAGTGGATACTGCTAATATCGATTTTACTGCTTTCTTAAAACGCGGTGATTCAATCTATTTTTTTGCAGAATATCGTCTTTCAGTTCCTGATTTAACAGCCGGTAGAATAATGAATGTATTTCTCTATTTGGGGGAAATATCCGACTCTTTGAATTTCTTGGCCAACGATTCTCTGATTGTTTCAGTTTTTGTTGATCAGGATTCAGTAATTTCTGAAGCCGACGAAACAAACAATGAAAAAACTTTGCGCTTGCGTCTTGGTGATTTCTTGAGTCTTGATTTATCTCGCAATTCTGCGGAATTTAATTTCCAACTTTATCCCAATCCAACTTCTGGCATAATTAATTTAATTCTTCCACGAACTGGCGAAACTGTTGAGATCTTTAACAATTTGGGCCAAAAAATTTGGTCACAAAAAGTTTCTGGACAGACTGCGGTAGATTTAAGCGGTAATCCTGCCGGAATCTATTATTTAAAAATTAATAATTTAAATAAAAAAATTATTAAAAAATAATAAACTGTTCTCCTTTGGCCCCGTTCAAACATTAGTTTGGCGGGGCTTTTTAATAGGCCGGAAAATACCTAATAAAAAAGGACTATTTTTTAGATAATCCTTTCCTTTTGATTACAGGGAGGGGCTTATTACCTCTTGACAAAATCTCATCTTACTGCTATTCTTTTTCTATGTACTTTAAAATATTAACAAAAAAATAAATTTATCATGAAAAAAACAGTATTTTTCGTTTTTGCTTTGTTTTTTGGTCTGGCCTTGTTTGCGCAACCAAAAATAAGTTTCGAGAGCGTTATTAACGGAGTTACTAATTGCAATCAAGAATCTAGCATCACTCATGTTGCGGATTTTAACGGTGACGGTTTTTCCGATTTTTGCTTTGACGGCACTGGTTTCGACGGTTCTGGTTCAGGAACAATAGGAATATGCTTTTTTGCTCCCGCAACAGGGAACATTAATGTTAATCCTACTAAATATCTGAACTATAATGGTCTGATGGTTTCCTATGACGTTTTAAAAATTGGAACAAGTCTTAGTCATAGCGTTCAAGCTGTTGCTAGGGGAGGAATGACTGACACTTTATTCACTTATAAAAATTATGGTGATGGTAATCAGTTTGCTGAATTCAAAAAAATCTTAGCTCATCAAGTAAATTTTTTAAGAAGTGGCAACACGATGAGCCAATATTCTGGCGATGAGACTTTTGTCGTTGATTTATTAAGAAAGGATGTTCTTGTTTATCATTTTGGAGCTGGTGATTCTTTGTCTTTATTACAGACAATTAATGTGCTAGAAAATGTTTCTTGTTTGGAATTTGCTGATTTTAATGGTGACTTGATTGATGACTTGGTAGTAATTTGTGCATTGGATGATAATTCTTATGCCAAAGCAAAAATTTATTGCCAAAACTCTGAAGGAATTTTAAGTTTTTGGCAAGAAATTAATTTGCCGAAAAGAAAAATTTATTCTGCCAGAATTGCTGATTTGCAAAATGACAATTTCCCAGATATTGTTGTTAGCTCAAACGATGATGTTTCCGGAGGAATTTTAATTGCTAATTTTAGCGATGCTAGTTTAGTGCCAAGTTTTATTACTGTTGGCAATTTTCCTTTGGAAGATTTTTCTATTGGTGATTTTAATCGTGATCATTATTTAGACATTGTTGCGATTATTCATGATGAAGATTCTCTGGCAATTTTTAGAAATTACCAAGATGGCACTTTTGTTTCTGATCAAAAAAAATTTACCGGTGATAAGTATCAGACAAAATACCGCTCATCTTCAGTAATTGATTACAGCGGTGATGGTAAGTTGGATTTTATTTTCGCCTTAACCTCTCAATCATCTGGTTGTCCTAATTCTCTCGGTTTTATGAGCGGCTTTAAGGGGGTTCGCAATGCTGTTTCTTTGGCTCCGGATTTGAAAGTAAAATTTAATTCTTTGCCTGAACTCAGTGTTGGTGAAAATTTGCAAAAGACTTTTAAGGTCCAATTGGATAATATTGGTGAAGCAGTTGCTAATTCAATTTTAACGGAAACGATTCTTGAATTTTTTGATTCTTCCAATCAATTAATTTGGCAAAAATCATTAAGCCAAAATCTCAATTCTTTGTCTGCTGGAGATTCTGTAGAATTATCTTTTGTTTTTGAAGCTATTGAAATTACCAACGATGGTCATTTAAAGATTTCTGCTAGAACAAGTAATTTACGTGAAGAATTAACAATGAAAAACAATTTTGTTGAAAAAACTTTTATTGATTTTATTGGCTTGCCGAAAAATCCTGAAGAATC
>CAZXPO010000056.1:0-2715 GCA_964643165.1 uncultured Gammaproteobacteria bacterium
ATGCAAAAATTTTGGGAGAAATTTTGCCTGGAGAAAATTTTTCTGCTCGTTGGTTTAACAACGAAGAACTGGAAGAGGTAAAGCTTTCGGAAATAACTCATAAAGTCGTTGATTCTCTTAGAGAACAAAAAAGACTTTAAAAAATTTATTATCTTACAAAAAAGACGTTCATAGGGAACGTCTTTTTCTTTTTATTTAATGCCTTTTTCTTTGAAGAGGGGAACATAGGCGCGGTCGGTGTTGTTGATGTGCCAAACCCACCAATTTTTCAAAAATTCAGAAACATCAAAAAATATTTTTGGATCATTTTCTTTTTCATATTTCTGGCGCCATTCCACGATTTTTTCTCGATACTGGTTGTGGATTTTGATATGAGCTTCAGCGTCTTGATAACTGAAAAGATCAAAATATTTTTCTTCGGTCTGAAAATGATGATTGGCGTAATCATCAAGCTCTTGGATAATTTGATTAATTATTTCTTGCTCATGATGTTTTTTGCCTTGAAAAATTTCCGATAAATTATTAATAATTGCCAGAATTTTTTTGTGTTGTTCATCAATCTCGCTGATTCCCAACGCAAACTCTTCTCGCCAGGGAATTAATTCCATATTTTTTTGATTAGTTAATTACCTTTTTAGTATAGAAGAAAATCCAATTACTTGGCTATTTTTTTAGCTTGCGGTATCATCTAGATATACATCAAAATTATGCCTTTTATTAATTCTCTCATTTCTCTCGCCTTCAAATCTCGGTTGGAAGAAATAAACAATTTCAAAAATAATCCTTCGGCAGTTTCTCAGCGGATATTTTTTGAGTTATTGGAAAAAGGTATCACGACTTCTTGGGGACGGGAACATGGCTATTCAGAAATTATCAAACAAAAAAATTTTTCTGAAGCCTATCGCTTATTCAAAAAACAAGTCCCGCTTTCCACTTATGACGATCTTCATCCCTGGATAAACAAAATTATTCAAGGAGAAAAAAATATTCTTTGGCCTGGTGAAACCAAGTGGTTTGCCAAATCTTCCGGCACCACTAGCGACAAAAGCAAATTTATTCCGGTGACTACTGAGTCTTTGGAAACTTGCCACTATCAAGCAGGGAAAGATTTAGTGGCGCTATATTTGGAAAATAATCCAAAATCAAATATTTGTGTCGGAAAAACCCTCAGTGTCGGCGGCACCTATCGTTCCGATGAAGAAAACAACAATATTTTGTGCGGCGATCTTTCAGCAATCTTAATGGATAATCTGCCTTTTTTAGCGCGCCGCTTGCGAGTGCCGGATATTTCGGTGGCTCTTTTGGATGAATGGGAAGAAAAAATCGAAAGAATTTCCAAAGAAACAATCAAGGAAAACGTGGTTGCTTTGGCGGGCGTGCCTTCTTGGACGCTAATTATTTTGCGCCGCATCTTGGAAATTACCGGCAAAAAAAATATTTTAGAAGTCTGGCCGAATTTGGAATTATTCATGCACGGCGGAGTAAGTTTTGCTCCTTATCGCGAACAGTTCAAGGAGTTGATTCCGAGCGAGAAGATGAATTATTGGGAAGTTTATAACGCCTCCGAGGGATTTTTCGCGATGAATGATCGGGCAGCTGATAATGATTTATTGCTTCTTTTGAATTATGGTGTTTTCTATGAATTTATTCCCGTGGAAGAATTGGGCAAGGAAAATCCGGCAGCGCTCAGTGCGGAAGAGATTGAAATCGGTAAAAATTATGCTTTAGCTATTTCCACTAACGGCGGCTTGTGGCGCTATTTGATTGGCGACACAGTAGAAATTACTTCCGTCAAGCCGGTGAGAATAAAAATTTCTGGCCGGACCAAGCATTTCATTAATGTTTTCGGGGAAGAGCTGATGGTGGCTAACGCCGATCAAGCCATCAAAGAGGCTAGTGAAAAATGTGAAGCTTCGGTTTGTGAATACACGGCGGCACCAATTTTTATTTCTGAAAATCAAAAAGGCGGCCATGAATGGCTGATTGAATTTTCTCGTCCACCAAAAGATTTGGCACAATTCACCAAGTGTTTGGACGATGCTTTAAAAAATGCCAACTCAGACTATGAAGCCAAAAGATATCAAGATTTGATTCTTGGTTTGCCAAAAGTTCAGGCAGTGCGAAAAAATTTATTTTATGACTGGCTGAAGGAGAAGGGAAAACTGGGTGGTCAAAACAAAGTGCCGCGCCTTTTTAATCAGAGAGATTATCTTGAAGAATTATTAAAATTCAAATGAAAATAAATTTCAACAAACAAATCATGGTTTTTGCACTCGCTATTTTGCCAGTCCCTTTTACTTCGCAAGCGCCGTTTGCTCAATGGTCTGATTCGCGCCAGCAAGATGGTTGTGAAGAGGCGGGAGCAATAATGGCGATGGCTTGGACAGAGGGTAAAAAAACGCTCAGTAAAGAAGAAGCAAAAAAAGCGATTATTGCAATTTCTGATTTTGAATTAAAAAATTATGGTGAATATCGCGATGTCTCTTTGGAAGATTTGCGCCAGTGGGTTTTTATCGACTACTTCAAATACGATGAAAAGAAAGTTCGAGTAGTAAAAAACATTACCTTAGCTGATCTCAAAAAAGAATTAGCCAAAGGAAATCTGGTTTTGGTGCCGGCTGATGGCCGAGCTTTGAAAAATCCATATTTCACCGCCCCCGGGCCAGAAAGACATGTTTTGTTAATCAAAGGTTACGACCAAAAGAAAAAACAATT
>CAZXPO010000057.1:0-2692 GCA_964643165.1 uncultured Gammaproteobacteria bacterium
AATCAAGAATTTTTAACTGCTTGCCAAGAAAATTTTAAAAACTAAATTAAATACTAAAAAATAAAAATACCCTTATGTTCAATGATTTAAACGGCTCTTCACCAGCGGGAGCAAAAGAAGTTGACGACATTTTTTCTGATGTTGATAAAACGGCAGCGCCAGCGGCAATGCCGACCTTCTCTGGCAATTCACCAATTCAAACCCCAACACCTGTCCAAACTTTTCCAGGCACCGGGAAAGAAACCTATTTAAATGTTGAAGACAATATGCCAGCCGCCGGAGAGCGTGGCACAAAATTTTTGAAAATGGCCCTTATTTTAGTAGTGGTTGCTGCTATTGTTTCGGTGGCTGGTTATTTTGTTTACACACAGCTTATTCAACCAAAAAAGGAAGCTAACAGTTTGAATAATGCTGCTCTTAATACTAATACCAATACTCCAGAAGATCTTCAAAACATGGAAAATATTATTAATCAGCAAGAAAATAACACAGCTAGCACCTCTGATCTTTTTGAAGTGCCAACCACCACCGATACTGTTGCTCCGCTTGATTCTTTGAACCCAGAAATGGCTTCGACCACTGACAATCTGGTTTTAACCGAAGACCCAGCAATGGCAACAATCGACACTGATGGTGATGGTTTGAATGATCAAGAAGAAACTTTGGCTGGAACGGATATTAATAGTGTTGATACTGATGGCGATGGTCTTTCTGACTACGAAGAAGTAAAAACTTATTTAACCAATCCTTTGAGTGCTGACACTGATGGTGATACCTATCCAGATGGTTCCGAGGTGGAAAAAGGCTACAACCCTAACGGTGAAGGAAAATTGGAAACAAAAGTCTAATTTTTTATGATGGATTTTAAGGACTATTCAAAACAAAATAAACAGTCAATCTGGACTAAGCCGATCTATATTCATGTCATGCCACAGTTGCGACGCAAAGTTCCTAACAAAACTTTCGTTTTGGCAGTTTCTTCCTGGGTAGTTATTTTGGCTTTAGCTGCGGTTTATTTTTTGATTAAATAAAATATGAGTCTAAAAGGAAAAAAACAGGAAAAAAATGTAGAAAATGAAGAATTGTCCAAACGCTTGGATTCAGATTTTATCGTTCATAATATGCCTTCACCGCTTTCTTCGAGTCCAGAAAGCAAGGTGGGGTTTTCTGCGCCGCAAAGCCACAAAAAAACTGGAATTTTTATTATTGTTGGCGGTGTTGTTTTAATTTCCGGCCTGATTTATGCCGCATATGTTTTAATTATCCAGCCTTCACTTACTCCAAGTATCAATCAGGAAAACGTAATCACTAATGAAACACCTCTGGAAAATGGAAACACTTTAACACCAGTTCAGGAGCCGGCAACTACTTCTTTGCCAAATCTTCCGGGGATTGAAGTGGCCACCAGCACTCTTATTGCCACTACTACTGAACCGGAAATAGCCAGCAGTACGGTTTCCTTGATCGTGACCGATTCAGATAACGATGGTTTGAGTGACGAAGAAGAATTATTGCTTGGTTCTGATCCGCAAAAAATTGATTCTGATGGTGATGGCAATGCTGATTTGATTGAAGTAAAAAATAGTTATAATCCAGCTTCGTCTGGACGGTTATCAGCCTCCTCCTATCTGTCTTCTTTTAGTAATCCCTTATTAAAATATTCTATTTTATATCCAAAAGATTGGCTCCTAAAAAATTTGAACGGTAATGAGACCGTTTTGGTTACGTCAGTTGATGAAAATTATTTTATTCAAATTATTCATCAAAATAACGCCAATAATTTATCGATTTTGGATTGGTTTCAAACAGAATTTCCGGAGCAAAGTCCTGGCGAAGCAAGGTCAGCCGCTGACGGTTCCTGGTCTGGTGTTTATAGTCAAGACAAAAAAGTATTTTATTTAAACGACCGGGTCAAAGCAAATATTTATGTTTTTTCAGTCGGTGCAGTTGAGGGAAATGCTGATAATTTTGCCAACTTGTTTGAACTGATGATTGATAATTTTCAATTAAATTCTGCAAAATAGCAACAAAAAAACAACACTCCAAGAAAGTGTTGTTTTTTTATTTCCATTTTCTATTCTCCGATTACTTTGTCAATCAGGCCGTATTTTTTGGCTTCTTCGGCACTCATGTAGTTATCGCGATCACTGTCTTTTTCTACGATTTCACTTTTTTTGCCAGTGTGTTTGCCAATGATTTGATTTAGTTTATTTTTGGTTTTGATAATGTGTTCGGCCATGATTTTGATGTCGCTGGCTTGTCCTTCAGCACCGCCCATTACTTGATGAATCATAATTTCACTATTTGGCAAAGCCAGTCTTTTTCCTTTTTTTCCGGCAGCCAAAAGAACTGAAGCCATCGAAGCGGCCATGCCGACGCAAATTGTGGAAACATCAGATTTGATGTATTGCATGGTGTCGTAAATTGCCAGGCCGGCCGAAACTGAACCGCCAGGAGAGTTGATATAAAATTTGATATCCTGATTATTTTCAGCATCCAAAAATAATAATTGAGCAATAATTATATTGGCAGTGCGATCATCAATCTGTTCGCCCAGAAAAATAATCCTGTCTTTTAGGAGGCGGGAATAAATATCATAGGCGCGCTCTACTTGTCCTTCTTTTTCGATAACTGTTGGAATTATTGGCATATTTGAAAATTTAATTTTTATTTACTTAAATTGATTATAATA
>CAZXPO010000058.1:0-2679 GCA_964643165.1 uncultured Gammaproteobacteria bacterium
TTTTAATACTGTAATATTTAAAGGAAAAAACCAATATGTCCCAAGACAACATGATTAAGCTTGAGTGCACGGAATGTAAGACCGTTAATTATTTTTCCCACAAAAATAAAAAAACTCTCAAGGAAAGATTAGAAATGAAAAAATATTGTCCGAACTGCAATGCTCACACCATGCACAAGGAAACAAAATAAACGTTTGTTCTAGACCCGCCCGAACGGCGGGTTTGGTTTTGTCTAAAACTTAAAATTAGCTAAAATCCCCATGCCAAAAAATTTTGCTAAACCATTCTTGATTGCCTTAGTGCTTGTCGCTTTGGCTGCTTGTTTTTTTGTTTTTAAACCTTTTTTGATCGAAATAATCATCGCCGCTGTTTTGGCGACTATTTTTTATCGCCCTTATCAAGCCCTGGTCAGATTTTTAAAGGGCAGAAAAAATATTTCTGCTTTATTGATGTGTTTGCTTTTAGTGACGATTATTATTTTGCCGACTGTTAAAGGTCTGATTTACGCCGGGGAAAAATCCGCCATTGCTTATTCTGAAGCAGTTAATTATTTTTCCAATCATGATGCTTCTGATTTATTACAAACTCCTTTAGCACAGAAACTTAATTTAAGTAATCTGGATTTTGTTAGTCTTTCTCAGGGAACTTTCGGTGGTGTTATTCTTAATTTTTTTGAGAAATCTAGTAACTGGTTAATTTCTGGCGCTACGGCCACAGTTATTGGTACAACTAATTTTATTATTTCTCTTTTTGTCATTATTATTACCATGTTTTTCTTTTTTGTGGATGGTAAAAAAATGCTGGAAAGCTTGATGTATCTCTCTCCTTTGCCAAACAAATATGATCGAGAGATTTTTGTGAAATTTCGGGAAGTGAGCTACACCACCATGGTTTCCACTTTTGTGGTTGCTATTGGCCAAGGCGTTGTGGGAGCAATTGGTTTTGCGATTATTGGTTTCCCGGCTTTTTTGGCAGGTGTCTTGGTGGCCTTGCTCTCGCTTTTGCCATATATTGGCTCCATGATTTTCTATATTCCAGTTGGTTTATACTATTTATTAATGGGGCAAATCTGGCAAGGTATTTTTATTCTCGCCTGGGGTTTCTTTATTATTGGTACTATTGATAATGTGATTCGCGCTTGGATGTTGAAAGGGAAGGCTCAAATCAATCCGATTTTTGTGGTCTTTTCCATTTTGGGCGGCATTATTCTTTTCGGTTTTTGGGGAGTGGTGATTGGTCCATTAATTGTTTCTATCACCGCCACTATTTTTCATATCTATGGTTTGGAATTTTGTGAAGAATATGATGCTACGCCAGATAGTTTGGGGACGTTATTAGAAGGTAAAGAAGGAATAAAAAAAACCAAAACAAAAACTAAAAAATAATTTTAATATTTTAAACTTATGTTAGGAGAAAAAACAAGAAAAAATTTAGAAGATGCTTTGGTTGGTGAATCCAAGGCGAGAAACAAATATGATTGGTTTGCGAGTGTGGCCAAAAAAGAAGGTTATGTGCAAGTTGCCAATATTTTTGAAGAAAGCGCTCGCAACGAAAAAGAACATGCCAAACTTTGGGCCAAGCAACTGGGAATGATTGGCGATACTGCTGCCAATTTGAAAGATGCAATCGAGGGGGAACTTCATGAAACTAATGAAATGTATCCAAAAATGGCCGAAGAGGCCGAAGCCGAAGGTCATGCGGATATCGCAAAATTATTCCGTGGCGTTGCTCAAGCAGAAAGAGCTCACGCTAGCCGCTATGAAAAATTGTTGGAAAACTTGGAGAAAGGTGAAGTTTTCAAAAAGCCAGCTCCAGTTCGTTGGAAATGTAATAATTGCGGTTACATCCATGAAGGTGGGGAAGCCCCAATGATCTGTCCTTCCTGCTTACACCCACAAGCTCACTTTGAAGTTTTTGTTGAAACTTATTAATAAAATAACAAACAAAAATATGAACAGAGAAGACAAGACCTATTACTGCAGTCGTTGCGGTAATAAAGTAAAATTCATCAAAGACGGCGGTGGAGAAGTGATTTGCTGTGGCGAACCAATGAGAGAAGATGATTAAATAAGAAAAGGCTCCAGAAATGGAGCCTTTTTGCTATCTCTTGAATAATTTGGCGGTAAATAGTAAGATGTTTGATGTAGTAAAATATAATAAATGCGGGCGTAGTATAATGGTAGTACAGAGGTCTCCAAAACCTTAGGCGTGGGTTCGATTCCTACCGCCCGCGCGGTAATATAAAAAGAGATACAAAGTATCTCTTTTTATATTACTGTCGCTTGCAACAGAGGAATCGAACAAGCGGCGAGCGAGTCTTGAGCGAGGTCGGAAGACCGAGCGAAAAGGGGAGTGACGATAAAAACGAGTAAGGGCGAGTTTTTAGCGGCCGGTCTGGACAAGTGAGTCCGCCGCTTATTGGCGGCGGGCGAGGACGGAATTCCTACCGCCAGTGCATTTTTTAAATAGGTTAAAATTAGCCTATTTTTAGTATAAATTATTTAAATTATGTTGGTTTACAAATAGCCAAATAATTGATAAAATAAGGGTGATATTTTATTGAGAGAATATGAAATTTGAACAAATTAAAAAAGAAAATAAAATAGAATATTGGCAAATAATTGATAAAGAGCTTGGCTTATCAGCGGAGATTTTTAGTCATTATTTTAAAAAAATCG
>CAZXPO010000059.1:0-2630 GCA_964643165.1 uncultured Gammaproteobacteria bacterium
TTATTGATTACCAAAAATATCGCCAAAGATAAAAGAAGAACCAAGGCGACACCAAGAATAATTTTGAATTTTTTGTTTGGGTTTAACATATAATTAAAATAAATTTAGGCAAACCATTCTTTCTTCTTGAATCTGGATAAGGCATTGATAGTTGGTTTTTCAAAAGATTCTTTTCGGTCTATTAAATTGTCCGTGAAATAACCAACACAGCCGTCGTGCTGTTTGGTATTTTCCAAGCCGCGTAATTCATCCATTATTTCGCCCAATTCCCGGCCGCTATCTTTTACCATTTTCACGACTTTCTCGGGCAAACATAAACCTCCTCCAACTGAATAGCCCCAAGCTCCCTGTTTATCAACGATGGCCACAAAATTAATCAAGAAAGTGCCAAAATCAGTGTCATTCAGGCCGCCTTCAAGGCCAATGCCATAATCGGCAGTAATTAAATCCAAGGCCGCCTGAGCCCTATTTTTTGCTCCTGCCGCCGTTTGATTAAGCGACATCGGCATATCGGGAATTCCCGAAGGAACCGAAACGCCAACAACTTCACAATCACCAATCATTTTGATGAAGGCTGATTTTACGGCTTCAATTTTAACGGGATTTTGCGACCCGACGGCGATGATTGGCATATTAATTATTTTCTTCAAAATCTATTAGGATTTGTAAGTAATCTTTTTGTAAATCACTACTAATTTTTGGATGAATTAACGGAGTTATTTCTCCATGGTTTTTTATAATGTTTGTTATTTCATCCATATAAAAACCATTCAATGTGGCGATAAATAAATACGATGGATTCCAAGATTGGCTCATTCTTTGAGCTGATTTTAAGGTGTAATTCGAATTTAAAAAACGTTGATATTTAACTTCAATTAATTTTACCTGCCTGGTTTCCCGATCAATAACTGCAAAATCTGGCGCAGTTCTCAAGGTTTCAATCATTGGGCTGTTTTCGTTATATCCCTGCTGAATCATTTCAGGAATTACTTTTTCATAACCAAATTCCAAAACAGTGAAATTCCCCGACTGTCTAAACATTTGAGAAAATATTGTTTCAGCAATTTTTCCCTTAACTAATTGCTTGGTGAAATTAATGTTGTCCATATTATTTATTTTTCTTCTTAAACTCCGCTTTAAGTTTTGAAAAAACTAAAGTATTTCTAAAATTTTTAAAATGTTCACTATAACAATTCTCTCTAAATTTTCCTTCAAGAGAGTAGCCACATTTTTTAGCAACACCCATGGAAGCGACATTTTTTTCATCGCATTTGATTTGTATCCGGTTTAGATTATTATTTGTAAAAAATTCTTTTTCTAACAATCCGACCGCTTCCGACATGTAACCTTTTCTAACAAACTTTGCGGACAACCAATAACCAATCTCTCCAGATTTTTTTTCTTTATCAAGATCAAAAATTCCAATACTGCCAACATATTTATTCTGGAGATAAATACCATAGTCCGCCGCTTTCCCCTGATTGATTTTCTCTTCGGTTGCAAAAAGGAATTTTAAAGAATCTTCAACTTTTTTGGTACTCTTTTCCCAAGGGAACCATGGTCGCAGATGTTGACGGTTATCAATAATAACCTCAAACATTTTTTGCGCCATTAAAATGCTTGGCTTGTTTAATTTGAGAACAATTCTTTTTCCTACGATTTTGTTTTTGAATTTTGGCATATTTTTTGCGGTTATATAATAAAAATACCACGAAAATTAATCTTTCAACAAAACCTTTTTATATATATCAACACTACTTAAATTAGAATTGCTATTCTTGGCTTTGTATTTTAAATCCAAAATAATTTTTTTATTTTTATCGTTTAGATTTAATTTAATAAAATTTATTAATTTTTCTGCTGGCTTGTGTGGAGCTTCCACAAACCAAACATCAATTTTCCATTTTCTATCTCTAAAATATGTTTTTAAACCAACATAATAACCTTTAGGAAATCCTTCATGCCTGCGCTTCGCCCAGTCATAATACAAATAACCATTAAAATCATCTTGCGTCACTAATTCCTTTAGAATATCGACACTTCTTTGTTTGTTAATTTTTTTGTTGACAACAAGAATATCAATATCTCCATCCACCATTAAATCGAGATCATAACTACCACTAATTTGCACCTCTCCATATTTGGATAGTTTTTTTATTAATCCTGTTTTTTTCAATAAAGCGTCCGCATCATCATGAAGAGATTTTGATAACTCAAGAAGATTAGTTTTTACACTTTTAGACATAAATCGATAATACTTTATTATATTTTTATTATACTCCAAACCAAGCTACTACAAAATGTTTTTGATTATTTAAAAAAAGAAAGTGTTATAAAATAACACCCTCCCTATTTAAACCATTCTTTTTTCTTGAATCGTGATAAAGCGTTAATGGTTGGTTTTTCAAAAGATTCTTTTCGGTCTATGAGATTATCGGTGAAGTAACCGACACAGCCGTCATGCTGTTTGGTGTTTTTCAAACCGCGTAATTCGTCCATTATTTCGCCCAATTCCCGGCCACTATCTTTTACCATTTTCACAACTTTCTCAGGTAAACATAAACCTCCCCCGACCGAATAGCCCCAAGCTCCCTGTTTATCAACGATGGCCACAAAATTAATCAAGAAAG
>CAZXPO010000060.1:0-2620 GCA_964643165.1 uncultured Gammaproteobacteria bacterium
GAAGGAAAAAATGATTCACGCGGTGAATATTTTTTTAGATCAACGCCGAAGGGAATTTCTCTGAATTTTTCCGGCGCCTTCCAATAGATTGGCGAAAGGGAACCGTGGCGGACGCTTTCCAGGTTTGGGCAAATAATTCTATTGGCTCGAAATAATAATTTCTTGTCACTTACCGAAAGCCGATAATTTGTTTCTTGGAGATTAACAAAAATCACCAACTTCTTGGATTGGTAAAAAGCAAGAGTAGTCCTGAGCCAAAAAGTTTTTTGCTCTGTCGGCCAAGTAGTAAAGAGTAAATCAAAATTTTTTATTTGGCGAAAGAACCGAAAAGAATTCAAATCTTGAACTTCGGTTTCAAAAAGATGCCGGACTGATGCCAGTTCCGCAAAAGTTTCTGAACTGCAAGCGATTCTCATAAATTATTTTTTTTGCTCTTCTTTCAAGATCGCCATTTCGCGAGTGAGGGTGGTCAATTCGCGATCCATTTTGGCAAAACTGAGGCGAAGTTTGAATAATAAATAAAAGAGAATAAAGACTGCAAAATAAAAAAGCAAAGTGATGCCGCTGGCACTAAAACCAAGAGAGGCTACTAGTCTATCCAGAGGTTTCAAAAAGGCGATGCTCAAAGCCGCGGCTAGCCAAAAGAATAGCCACAAAGCAAATTCATTGTTGCCGATTGTTTGTTTTTTCTTTTGAATAATTAATCTGGAAACAAAGAAAGCAATCAAAACAAGGGCGATTATTTCTTGAAGATACATAATTATTTGATAATTTTAGAAATTAATAAATCTTTTAAAATTCTAATACCGCCACCGAATTTTTGGCCGAAGCGATGATAGGTAACGGTGATTGGCACTTCTTTGATGCGCAAGTGAAGAGCAAAAGCTTTCATTTGAATTTCATTGTTGTGGGCAAAGCCACGGTTAGTGATGTTTATTTTTTCAGCGCTGGCCCGAGTCATTGCTCGGAAACCATTTTGCGGATCACTAAGTCTGATTTTAAAAATAAAACGGTTAACTATTTTGGCCAGCGGCATGATGACATTTTTTTTGAAGAAGGGCAGGTTGGCTTTTTTGCCCAAGAAACGGGAACCAAAAACAATATCTGCTTCGCCGGAAAGTAGTGGCGCAATCACCGAAGGAATTTCGGTGGCAGAAAATTGATTATCGGCATCAAAATGGACAATAATATCGGCGCCGTTTTTCAAGGCATAGGAATTGCCGGTTTGCAAAGCTGCTCCTTGACCGCGATTAATTGGGTGGCGCAAAACAATAGCGCCGTGTTTTTTGGCAACCAAGCTAGTATTGTCGCTGGAATAATCATCAATCACCACCACTTCATCCACGAAGCCGTTTAGTTTTTCCAGTACTTCACCGATATTCTGTTCTTCATTCCAAGCGGGAATAACGCAGAAAATTTTCATTTGTTTAAAATTTGAGACTCAAGATTTCTCTGAGAGAAATAATGCCGTTTTGAGCGGCGTTCAAAGCCACTGCCAACAAAGGATAATGTCCTTTTTCAAGAGCCAAGCGGCGCAGAGTGAGAATATCTTCGCAATTTTTTAGTTCTTGGTCAAGCGTCAAGATTTCGTAGATGCCAGTTTTGTCGAGATGGCCGTGATAGTGGCATTTTGGACAGCCGATGGAACGGAGCAGTTTTTTCGGCATCATTTTTTCAGCGGTTTTTTTGCTCCAAGAAAATCTTTTGGCAAAAATATTTATTTCTTCTTGGCTACTTTGATATTTTTCAATACAGTGCGGACAGAGGCGATGCACTTGGCGGCCAGAAATAATAAGAGAAAAATTTGTGAGAACTTCTTTGACGGGACCTGATTTCAAAAAAGAATTGAGAACGCTAAAAGCATCGCGGCTGCGGCAACCAGCAATCACCAAGTGTCCGGCATTCGCCATTCTTACTAATTCCAAAGCAGTTTGTCGTTCATAGATTTCTGGAACAATAATCACTTCCGCATCTTTTTTTTCTAACCAAGCTAGTTTTTTTCGAAGATCTTCTTCGGAAGGATAATCCAAAGGAATAAAGTTCAGGCCTTGGATGCGGTGTTCTTGACTAGCGGAGAGAAGATAGGCATCTTTTTCTTCCAGATTTATTTCGTCAGCTAGAGAATAGATGAGATTGCTCAAACCATTTCCGGCAGGAAGACCGGCAACAATCAAGCCCTTTTTTTGTCGAAGAGCTTGGCGCACTTTTTTTTGCTGTTCAAGATTAAAGCCTAGATGTTTGAAGGCGATTAGTTTTTCTGGTTTGTTAATTTCAGCACTAATTTTTCGCTGGCCGTCTTCGTGATAATATTTTAAAGAAATACCAATTTTTCCTCTCGAATCAAAAAGTCGAAAACGTTTTTCACCGTTTTGGTTGGTGGATAAAGCTTTTTCAACCGAAGCAAAAAAATCTTCGCAGAGAGCGTTTGGAATTTTGATGGTTTTTTTCTGGGTTTTTGCCAGATAACAAAGTTCACCAGATTGTTTGTCTAGAGAAAAGCTTTCCAAATCATCAGCATCAAGATGGCGGATTATTTTGTTGAGAAGTTTTTTTGGCATAAAGTCATTATTATCTTTGATTATAGCATTGTTTTGCGTTATGATGAAATATGTTAAAATAG
>CAZXPO010000061.1:0-2575 GCA_964643165.1 uncultured Gammaproteobacteria bacterium
ACAATAAATTTTATTTAGTTGATCTTCCTGGATATGGCTTCGCTAAAGCGCCGAAGGAGGTGCGGGAAAAAATTTTTGAACTGATAAATTGGTATTTATTTTTATCGGGAGTAGAACAAAAAAAAGTAATTTTAATTATTGATGCCAAGGTCGGCCCAACCAAAGATGATTTGGAAATATTGATGGCCCTAGAAGAAGCCAAAAAAGATTTAGTTATTGTCGCTAACAAAGTTGATAAACTAAAAAACTCGGAAAAAGTTTCCCAGTTTAAAAAAATCCAGCAGCTGATCGGCGATCATTTAATTATCCCATTTTCGGCAGAGAAAAAGATCGGCATCAAGGAATTGTTAGCGGCGATTGAATAAAATATTTTGCAAGATACAAAAAAACAGATTTTACTCTGTTTTTTTGGTGTCTATTTTTTTGGTTTTTTTGGTAAGCAAGGCGCTTAATTTGTTCAGGCCCCAGCCCAGAAGAATAAATATAAATAAATATAAAATTGTTCCTAGCCAAGCTGGCAGATATTTATAAATAAAATCGTAGCGGTACATGATCGGCCAGTGTAGGAGATAAATTTCGTAAGAGAAAAAACCGAGCCAATAGAAGGCTCTAATTTTTATTTTTTTAATCGCAAAAACTGCAATCAACGCCAAAACAGAAATAATACTGGTCCATTCTTCCAGATTTTTTACACCAACGTTGGAATTTTTGATGGTATAAATTGCCAAAAATAATCCGCTAGCAATAATTAAGCAACGCCAAATTATTTTTTTCTGCTCACCAAGCTTTTTAAAAAAATCGATTACTGGCTGTTTGGAAAATAAATAAGCAAAAATCACCCCCAAAGGAAAAGCGACTAAGTGAATTTTGTGGAGATGAAGAACGTTATTCAAAAATGTCGGTTCGCTTTGAATAATAAAATAGGAGATAAGATAAATAACAATTGCTGAAAGCCACGGAAATTTTTTCCAAAAAACCAAGGGGAAAATTAAATAATAAAAAATAATTAAAGTAAAATACCAAAGCGGGGAATTAATATCTTGATACAAATCCGCATGAGGAAAAAAGCCCAAAGCAGACTGGATGATATAAGTTAAAGAATAACTTTTTCCTAAATAAAAAAAATCTAAAAAATAAAATAAAGCTAAAATAATCCACATTGGCACAAAAAGTTTTCCAAGGCGGCGAAGATAATTTTTCCAAACGCTAATTTTCGATTTGCTCGAACTGGCGCTCAGGCCATATCCGGATAAAAAAAGAAAAAGGTTAACTCCCACGCCGGCGGCGACCGTTAAAGGAAAAAGAAAGCGGGAATCATTCACCAAAAAATATCCAATATGGCTCAGGACCACCATTAGGGTGGCAACACCTTTCAGCTCTTGGGTTACTTCGAGACTGAGACCGTCGTTTTCTTTTCGGCGGCAAAAACTAATTAAAATAATTATCGAAAAGATGACGCTAAAAATAATGGTGGCTTGAATTGGGTTATTGATTAATACCTGCATAAATTAATTGTTCAAAAATTTTATAACCAAGAGCTGAGGGATGAAAATGATCAGCTGAATAATGCTTGCCGGGTTTTTTAAATAATTCTGCCGTTTCAGTGGTGATGTCTATGTATTCAACTTGATTTTCTTTGGCAAGAGCTTTAACAACTTCGTTATATTTTTTTGTTTCTTCGAGAAAATATTTTTGGTATGGTGGCAACATTAGAACGTCATCACCGATAAAAGGCAGGCTGATTAAATAAATTTTAGTTTGCGGATTTATTTTGAGAGTATTGATTATTTTTTGATAATTTTCTTTGAATTCTGCCAATGGAACTCGATTGTGCATGTCGTTTACTCCGATTAGAACCGTGGCAATATCTGGCTGAAAATTAACTGCTTGATTCAAATAATTTTTTATCAAATCGGAAGTCATATCACCTGGAAAAGCCAAGGGTAGCAAATTAACAGCTTGTTTTTCACCAGCAATGTTTTTTGCCAATAAGTAAGGATAAGATTCGGAAAAATTATCAGCTCCTTGCCCATAAGTCAGACTATCGCCCAGGGCGCTTATCTTTATCGGTGCGCTTTCTAACTGTTCATTAAAATTATACATGTTTTCTACTTTTAATAAGGAGATACCGCTGTGGCCGATGCGATAATAAATTGAATTATAACTGATTAATAAATAAATCAACAATAACCCAAAAACTACTATTAGAATTGCGATAATTGGACGTTTCATAAGCTTTGTTATTTTTTTATTTACTTATTATAACATATCAATAATTGTGAGGGAATGCTTTTCATGCTAAAATTATCTTAAATATATGGGAAAAATTATTGTCGTAAACGATAAAATGCAAAAGAATTACCGTTATGAACTTACCGAAAAAACGGGGTGTAATTTTGCTGCTGATTTTAAACCAGAATTAACTCCGGCCGAAATGCTGGCTCTTGGTATTTTTGGCGGCAGATATATGAGAGATTGTGCGGCAGAATTTCCAGCTTCTTGGTTCAAGAAAGCAAAATTTGCCGTTGGTCCGGCAGATAAAAAAATAAATTATTTTCAAGTAAAAGCTAGCACC
>CAZXPO010000062.1:0-2451 GCA_964643165.1 uncultured Gammaproteobacteria bacterium
TTTATAAAATTTTTGATTTTACTTTATTCTTAACCATTTCCATTCCCTTGGCACTACTTTCAATCCTGTTTGCCTTTTTTAAGATTAATGGAAGACCTTTTCATTATTTTGTTATTAATCTAATTCAAACTTGGCGTCGTCCTAGCTTGCGGGTTTGGAACAACAAGGTTAACCCCCTAGAAGTAGAAGTGCAAAATATTATTTTCCCGGAAAAAGTTCAAACCAAAGAATTCTATCACCACTCCCGTTTGGCCGAACTTTCTTTAATTGTCGATACTGCCGGTGAATATCGCGGCAACTGGGGGGATGATGAAATTATTACCAGTGGAAACAACAAAACTTTTAATTAAAATATATGGAAAAGCCGGACAAATTAGCCAGCAACAAAATAAAAGTTTCTACTCAGCAATTTTTGGACATCGCTGAAATAAAAGACGATTGCGTCATTCTTCGAGATGGAACAATGCGTGCTGTTTTATTGGCTTCCAGTATTAACTTTGCCTTAAAAAGTGAAGATGAACAGAACGCAGTTATTGAGGCTTATGTTCGTTTTTTGAATAACCTTTCTTTTTCTTTGCAGATTGTTATCCAGTCCCGTGAATTAAATATCAGCTCCTATCTGGAATATTTAAATCAAAAAGAAAAAGAACAGACCAATCGTTTATTAAAAGCGCAAACTGGCGATTATATTGGCTATATTAAAGAATTAACTTCAATTGGAAAAATAATGAACAAGCGTTTTTATGTAGTTATTCCTTATAGCCCTCTTTCCGACAAGCACAAAGGATTTTTTAGTTTGCTCGGTGAGTCTTTGAAGCCAGCCACTTCAATTAAATTAAAAGAAAAAAGTTTTTTGCAGTATAAAGATTTATTAGAACGCCGTGTAGAAAGTGTGATGAATGGCTTGGGGGCGATGGGTGTCAAATCGACCAGACTGGATACGCAAGGTTTGATTGAATTGTACTACAATACTTATAATCCGGAGACTTCAAAAAATCAGGAGCTAGCCGACTTGAATAAGCTTCGTTTAGAAAACTAAAAGGACTATGATTAATTTTAAAAACAACAGCCAATTAGGAGAAGAACAAAAAAAGCGTCCAGATGTTTTGGATCGGATTATTGATCAGGGAAGAAAACCGGGCCAAAGAAATATTGAAAGTGATCCTAGTTTGGCGCGAGAAATTATTGAAGAAGAAAAAGCTTTCCGTTTAGGTATTCTTTCGGTCCGTGATTTAATTTCTCCGGCGAGCATGAAGATTGATTCCACCATCATGCGCTTGGGGGAAAAATTTGTCCGCACTTTTTTCGTGGTTAATTATCCACGCTATATTAGTGTTGGCTGGTTTGCGCCGATTATTAATTTGAATTTGAACTTCGATGTTTCAATGTTTTTCTATCCAGTAAAAAGCGCAGTGATTTTGAAGCAATTAAAAAATCGGGTTGGTGCTTTGGAGGCGCAAATTATCGGTGATGCTGAAAAAGGAGCGGCTCGTGATCCTTTGCGCGAAACAGCTTTGCGCGATATTGAATATCTGCGCGATGCGCTTACTCAAGGAACAGAGAAATTTTTTCAATTTGCTCTTTATGTCACTGCCTATTCAGATTCCATGGAAGAGATGGATCGAATATCTGATCAAATTGAAGATATTTTTGGTTCACGCCTAGTTTATTCTAAACGAGTTTATTTCCAAGCCGAGCAAGGATTTAATTCCACCCTGCCGCTTGGCAATGATGAATTGTATATCACCTTTAACATGAATTCATCGCCAATCGCTTCTTCTTTCCCTTTTATTTCTAGTGAGTTATCGAGTGATCGCGGAATTCTTTATGGTATTAATCGCCACAATAACAGCTTGATTTTATTTGATCGTTTTTCTTTGCAAAATGCCAACTCGGTTGTTTTTGCTTCCGCTGGTGCTGGTAAAAGTTACGCTATCAAGTTAGAAGTTCTCCGTTCTCTGATGTTGGGAACCGATATTATTATTATTGATCCGGAATATGAATATAAACACCTTTCCGATGCGGTTGGCGGCACTTATATTAATATTTCTCTTTCTAGCGAAAACAAAATTAATCCTTTTGATTTGCCGCGTTCGATTGGTGGGGAAGCTAGGCCAAAAGACATTATCCGCAGTGCGGTAATCACTTTGAAAGGCTTGGTCCGCTTGATGATTGGCAACCTAACTTATGATGAGGATTCAATTGTTGATCGTGCTTTGTTGGAAACTTATGCCAAAAAAGATATTACTCCTGATGCTGATTTGAGCAAAATTGAAGCGCCAACCATGAGTGATTTTGAACAGGTTTTGGAAGGAATGGAAGGTGGAAATGACTTGGCCTTGCGTTTAAAAAAATATACTGAAGGAACTTTTTCCGGCTTGCTGAATAATTTTACTAACGTGGAAATGAACAATCAATTGATTTGTTTTTCGGTGCGCGATTTGGAAGACG
>CAZXPO010000063.1:0-2428 GCA_964643165.1 uncultured Gammaproteobacteria bacterium
CCAAGCTTTCTGCTCCTGATGAATTGTGGGTTTGGCGCCAGACGGTTGACTTCTCGCCGGAAAATGTGGAAGTTAATCTGACCCCCTATGGCGCTTTTGCTAGGATTTATTATATAATAGAAAATGAAGCAATTATTTTCCGCGCTGATAAACCGGTAACCGTCTCCTATCGCCTTTCCGGCAAGCGCGTGGATTGGCAGAACTGGCCAACTACCGCCAAGGATCAACAAGAAAAACCGAGCTTTATTATCAATAAAGGCAAGGTGATAAAATAAATATAAAAAATTAATAATTAACAAAAAAAAGTATGGAAAACGGAAACAATTCATCTCCAAAGATGAACAAAAAAAAGATGATGATCATTGTTGCTGCTTTGGCAGTGGTGGTTGTGATCGCCTTGGTGGTTTTATTAACCAACAAGAAGGGTGCTGAAAACAACGAGCCAGTTGCTCCAGCAAATGAAAACACCGAACAAAGCACCGAAGTTACTGGTGTTGATGGAACACCGGCAGAGGTTGTTCCTTTAGAAGAAAAAGATGGCGCCAAAGCCCAGGTTCCTGGCGGCAGCTTAGTCACCAAAGATAACAAAGTTATCACTACCGAAGGAATTGTTACTGAAAACAATGCTGTTCCAGCATCACCAACTGCTCCAAAGCAAACTCCAGTAATTCCGAAAGAATCTTTACCGGCTTCAGTCACCAAGCTTGATGTTTCTGCTGCTGGCTTCTCACCAAATTCTTTCACTGTCAAAGCTGGCGCACCAGTAACCTTGGCAGTTACTTCTGCTGATCGTTCCACTCACGTCTTCTTCTTTGATGATGCCAGTTTGAGTGCAGTTGCCATTGGTATTGATCCAGGCACTACTAGAGCAATCACCTTCAATGCTCCAAGCAAAGCTGGTGAATACACTTTCCGCTGCGATGTTCCTGGACACGCTCAACGCGGTGAAACCGGCAAAATGATTGTTAAATAAACATTTTTTGAAGAGAGCCTCGTTGAATCCGACGGGGCTCTTCTTCTATCGTCTAAAAATGAAGAAATCAAAAATAAAAAGTTTTAAAAAAAATAATTTTTTTAAAAAACACAATCGCCTTTGTCGTTTTATTTCTTACGGCATTATTTTTGTTTTATTACTTTTTAATTTGGTCTTAGCTTTATTTAATTTTTATCAGCAAGCAGAAATAAAAAATATTTTGGAGAAGAATTTTGTTCCCGGGGAAGCGATGGCTGAGTTGGCAGAAAAAACCAAAATTGATCCCAGCCCAGCGGCTACTTCTCGTTTACCGGAAAGTGAAGTGCGGAATTTGAAAGAGGGCCTGATCTATGGTTCTTTTGGTGATGGCTTTACTTCTTTGGCTTGGATTGATCAAGAGAAAACCGATCTAACTTTTGATTCGATTGCCACTGCTTTTTATTTTCCGCCAAAAATTGTTTACCAAAAAGTGAAAGATTGTTTATCGGCTAGTGAGTGTCCAATAGTTGAAGAGCAGTCTGCTTGCCGCGATGACAAATGTCTAAGCGCAAGAGATGGTAAATTATTTCTAAACAAGAAATCAATTGCTTGGCCAAGTGAAGAATTTTCTCGGGCCAGAATCACGATTTCGGTTTTGGAAAAAAAATGGTTGGTCGGGGCAATTGTTGGCGAAACGCAAGACGAAAAAATCATAGTTTATTCTTTTGACGGAAAGAAATTCAGCCCTCTTTTAGGAGTGGATGAAATCCAAAAACCTCACTATCCAAATAGAAAAGGTTTTCTTTCTTTCGGAGGAATAGATAATGATTTTTTGGTTTTGTATCTTGGTTATGATGGCTTGGCCTATCATTTTCGCGATGGCAAGCGGCAAGATATTTCTTCTTTTTTTGATATTCGAGTTGCCGATGAGGGTTTTTCAGTTAAAATTTTGCGCGTAGCGGATGGCTCGGAAGTTTTTTGGTATCTCACTAGCAACACGGAATGGAAACAAAAATTTATCAAGCTTTGGCAGAACGGCACCGATTCCATTGAAGGTTTGGCAGATTTTTCCAAACAATTTTTTGGTGAGTGGATGCCGAAAAAAATAGCTTTGAATTATTCTGGCAACAACGGGCAGGGAAGAAATTTTAAATTATTTTTGGATTATGGTCCGGATTATCCGCTCGCTCAATGGTCTATTATAGATAATGGTTTTGATAATTCTACTGATCGGAAAATTGTTTCTAGTAATTTGGTTCCTGCTTCTGCTAACACGATTAACTTTGCCAAGGCAACTAGTATTGGCCTGAATCTCGGGAGTGATTGGGGTAAGAAAGCATTTTTTCAATTCTCCAACAACGGTCGCGATTGGTTGGCAGTTAATAACGGCGAAGAAATTATTTTTACTGATGAAGAGGGCGCAGTTTTGTATTGGCAGGCAACTTTAAAAAAGTCCAAAAACAAAGAGTATTCACC
>CAZXPO010000064.1:0-2423 GCA_964643165.1 uncultured Gammaproteobacteria bacterium
GGTAAGCCAAAAAGTTCTTGATTAAAATAATTTCCCCATCGGCCAATTGCCTGGCCAAGAGCCAACCCGGGAACAACAACAGCAATTATTTCTCTTGCTTTGATTTGATGTTTTTTTGAAAATATTATCAAAGCAATTAAAGCACCGATGATGGCGCCATGAATTGCCAATCCGCCATGCCAGAATTTTAACAATTCACCAGGATTACTAAAATAATAATTAAAATTTAAAAACCATTCGTAGATTCTAGCACCAAGTAGTCCACTTATAATCAACCAAAAAGACAAATCATCAAATAAAGCAGAATTTGAAAATCTTTTTTTCCAAAAATAGCGGGAAACCGCCATTGCTGAAATGATGCTCATCACCACTAAAAGGCCATACCAATAAATTTTTATCCAGGCAAAAGAAAAAAATACAGCCTGAGGCGCAAATTGGTGAAAGAAAGTGATCATAATTGAATGGTGCGGACGGAGGGACTCGAACCCTCATGAGTTGCCTCGCTAGCTCCTAAGGCTAGTGCGTCTACCAGTTTCGCCACGTCCGCTTTTTGCTTTCGTTATCATAATAACATCTTTATTTTTTAAAATCAAAAAAAATACCCATCAAAATTTGACCGGTATTTTTTTATTTTAATTTGAGAACTATTTTATTCTAAAACTTCAATTTTTGCGACTTTGACTCCGAATTTCATTGCCGCTGAATGATCTTTAAACCAAACATCAACACGATTAGCATGACGGGCATTCATTCGATCTCGAACCACAAAGATTCGATCACCAAATAGTTCTGGAATACGAACTTTTGTTCCCATTTTTAAGAAATTAGCAGCGATTGTGTCTTCTACACCATGTTTACAAACATTGAAGCCATTGGCAGTGATACAAGGAGAATTGTCGGTTTGTCCAACTTCTGAGTTGTAAGCGGTCATCGTGTGAACACTGGTTCTAACCACTCTTAATTCAGGTTTGGCTAATGGTTTCTCTGGACCAACAACAATTGGTGCGATTTCTTCTTTCTTTATTTCAGTGAGAGAAATAATGTCGCTTTGGTTGTTGTGGGAAGCTTCCGCCTCTTTTACGGCTTCGTCAGCCAAAACTGGCATTGGAAACAAGATGAATTGAAAAATAAGAGCGACCAATAAAAAGGTTAGGATTTTTGTTCCTAAATTTTTCACTCTGGGGAGAGGAATAATTCCTCCGATTGGATTGATAGTTATTTTCATAAAGTTATAGCTTGTCCAAATAAAAAATTCCTACATTAGTCATTAAAAGTGCAGGAATTTTTATCGACCCTATATAGTAGCACTATTATAAATTTAGGTCAAGGGTGCCCTGGGGATAACTATTGACAAAATAATATTTATGTGATATTATTTTAATACCTAAATTGAGAGATCGTAGCAAATTTCAAAAATTTAGCCAAAAATAAACAAAATAATGTAAATTAACAAACAAATATAATTTAGAAATGAAAAAATTATTTATTTTTTTAGCGGTTGTAGCGATGATGATTGCTCCTGCTATTGGTTTTGGGCAAATAACCCAGCAAGATCTTGAACAACTTAAAATCATTAGGTCTGGTATTAATACAAAAAAGGTAGTCATAAAAAATCTACAAGAAAAAATTCTTTATATTTCCTTGCTTGAAAGAGAAATAAGAGATTTGAAATTAGTCGATAGTATTGGAGTATTAACTCCAAAACAGACGGAAAGACGTGATGATTGTATTATTGCAAGAGAAAAATTTCTTATTGAAAATCCTTATCTCAAAGAAAAGTTAGCGGAAGAAATACATAAATTGGAAGTTTTAGAAGAAAAAGCAGAAGCAATCAAAATGTATGCGGCCACAAACGACGACACTCCAGAAGAGCCAGGTTATTTTCAAGGAAGAAGACTAAAAAAGGGTCTGGAACTAAAAGATCAATCTCTCAATATTAAAGAGAAAGAATCAAAAGTTAACTTTAATAACCGGGTTCGCGAATTAGCTCTCGAAAAACTAGAAGGCAGTATTAATGAATCACCTTTCACAATGCTTTTGGTTAATTATTCAAAACTTAACGATCGACAATTTATTTTAATAAATGAAGCGACCGGTGAAAGTACTTCCTATTGTTTAAAGCCAGGGGAGATAAAGGAACTCAAAGTTCTTCCAGGCAAATACTTCTGCGATATTCAGGATATGGCAAGTGGAAAAACTCGCAAAGGAAACTACGCTAATGTGGGAATAAAAACTCACTACATAGAAGGGAAAGAAGTAAATGCCTTCTTTTATGCTCCAAAATATTTCTAATAAAATCAAATCAACAAAATCAAAAGGACATTGCAATACAATGTCCTTTTTTCTTTGAATAATTTTTTTAATTATTAGCCGCTGCTAGTATTAATGTTTCCAACCCCTTCATTTGGTGTTGGCGTCGCTCC
>CAZXPO010000065.1:0-2407 GCA_964643165.1 uncultured Gammaproteobacteria bacterium
CATCATCCAAATTGGTGAAACGAGAACAGCCAACAGCGGAAGCAGAACAAGCCGTAGCCGAACTAGGAATAAAATAGTTGGCAGAAACATTTTGGAAATTGGTTTTCTGTTGAACGTAAGAATCATAGTTGACACATTCTTGCGGACAATATTCATCAAAACTTACTTTGCCAGTCAAAGAAAAGCCATCTGCGGAAGCAAAATTTTGGCAACCAACTTCGTCTTTGTTGCAGCGGCGAGCAAAGTTCTGGCAAATTTCTGGAGCATTATCTTTCAAGCGATAATCATACATGCCAGTAGCAAAAGGATTGATGTAGCACAAAGGAGCCAAATAGCTTGGAATTAATTTTTCTTGAGTAGTAACTGCGCCATAATCAGACCAGCCGGAAAAATGATTATTTGCTTCCAGTTTGATATTGCGCAAATAAAAAGTTCCGCTGCTAACTAAAATTGAAAAATCCAAAGAGCTAATACCAGCACCTGGTTTTGCGGTCACAGAAATGGTTTGCCAAGTATTTGATTTAGATGTTGTTGTGGAAGCATGATCTGTACCACCGAGCTTCATAATAATATTTCCACCAGTAGAATAAACTTCAGCGCTTAAAGTATAGTAATAACCATCGATCGGCGTCATATTTCCTGGGACAACCGAGAAAGAAGAATCAGAAATTAAACCAGCGCTAGCTCCAGAAAAGCTTAGGAGCTTGTTGGTGCTATTTGCTTCAGTGACTACGGTTGCTGTCCCTGTGGCTTTCCAATGACCGCTCAAAATACCATTAGTAGTGGAAGTGCCGACCGTATCCAAAGCAAAATTATTATTAAAAATTAAATTATCACCCCAAGATGGTTTTACTCTGGTCATCATTTGGCAACCTTCGCTAGCGGTATCACAGCTTTCGGCTTTGCTGTTTAAGAAAATTGAATAAGCATTATTTCCAGACCAAGAAATTTGATTGGTAGAAGAAGCATAGGAACCAAAAGTAGAATATTGGCGGCAGCCAGAATTATTTTCAGAACAAGTTCCATAATCTAAAGTATTTTTCAAATAAGAAACGGTATTGCCGTTGGTGTCGGCAAAAGTTTCACAACTATTAAAAATTGGATCGCAAGAATCACTGCCAAAATTCCAGGTGCGGCGATCTTCTGTACAATAACCATAAGCATCACAAACCCCTTTGGAATTTTCTTTGATACAAGTTTTTTCGTCAGCACAATATTCATCTTGGCGGGTGATGGAAAGTTTTGTGGAAGGACTAGAAGTTCCGGTTTCGCCAGTTTCTACTACTTGAGAAGAAATAATCTGATTACCAAAACCAGATTTGGCACAATAACTTTGCGGTGCTTTCAAAACCCATTTCGGATCAATCAAATCACGGCACCAAGTTTGATTATTTTCAATTTCCGGAGAAGAAAAGGTGCGATAATTATCATCAGCACTAAAACAAGAAACGATATCAGCCAAGGTGGCATTTTTGCCTTGAGCGGCTGCTTTTTCGATTGCCGCCTCCCAACCGACTGGCAAAATGCGGAACTTGCGCAAAATTAAAGCGTTGCGCAAGGAGTAACTTTCTTGATAAGAATTTGCCTTGCTATTTGCCGTCATTAACCAGGAACCATTCAAAGAACCATCAGTTAAAGCTTCGCCGATTGTTTTTTGGGTGGAAATGGCTTCCATAAAGCGATTATCAATCACACAGTTGTTCGGTCCTGGATTTTTGGCATCCGGGCAAGTCGCCATTTCAGCTAAAACGTTATAGTCCGCTCTTTCAGCAAATTGCGGTTTTAGGATACTCATCAATGATAGTTTGTTTTTGTAGTAATCAGCAGAATTTGAAGAACCGGATTCATAAGAATAAACTGAAGAAGAATTGCCGCCATAACTACTGCCAGAAGAACTGCCGCCACTCAAACCGGACATCCAATTATTGAAGGCGGACATTGCCATTTGATTTAAAAAGATATTTCCAGCATCAATCAGGGCATCACCAGTGAAGGTTCCCATGTTGCTAATATACCCCTGCTGAGCTAATTCAGTTTTAACTTCTGCTTGACCAGGAAGACCAATTAACTTTTCACCAATATTATAGGCATCAAGCCAACCGCCCTTGCCAATTAAATTGGTTTTACTGGTATCAGTTTTCAAGCTGACCTCTTCCATCATTCCGGTGTGAATCACTAGGGCGGCGCTCAAATCAGAAGATTGCGTCTCGAACATATTGCGCAACTTGGAATAAAATTCAGATTCGGAAATATCTTTTCTAGCAAAAGCAGCTGCCCAATTATTTTTTAGATCTGACCAAGAACAATTTGGACGAGTTGGACGTTGTTGATTAACCAAACCCAAGGCTATTTTCATTCTAACCTCGATAGAAGGATTACAAAGGTTTAGTTTTGAAGCTTTGGTGCC
>CAZXPO010000066.1:0-2397 GCA_964643165.1 uncultured Gammaproteobacteria bacterium
ATTTCCACAACAAAAAAAGCCGCCAAAAGCAGAATGGAAAGAAAAAATAATTGAGATTTTTTTTGCCAAAAAAGCATGGAGTAAGGGTAATCTTTTTAGCTTATTTTTACTTCTTAATTATATCACAAAATAAAAAACGGGAAAAGCATTTTTTATCCCGTTTTTATTTTAATTTTATTGCTATTTTAGAAGCTCACCTGGACGCTTCTTTTCACTCCTCGATAATCCCCTAGCGAGGTAAAAGTGAAAGAATTAAAAGCCGAAGCGGCAAAGTCATAATCGACATAATAACTGCCCCCATCTTGGAAGTTGTTATCAGCAAAAATATGAGAAGCGGCATGAACATCAGAAAGCGGTCCGCCCTGTGAGAGATCAAAACCATTTTTTCGCACCTCAAAAAGCAAACGTTCGGCTCCAGATTCCGCATTATAATAAGCAACGGTGGACTTGGCGGATAAATCACTACTGCGCAAACCGCTCATCACCAATGAAGCACCGCCAAAAGCGACGGCGATAATGCCAAAAAGAATTAACATCGTCATTAATAGCGCGCTCCCTTTTTTGTTGTGCTTTTTAATACCAATCATAGAGATGTGTTTCCAGGGTATAAATGTAATTTTTATTTTGCTCCGTCCAATTAACCGTACTAATCACTCGGATATATGAATTTGTGCCGTCATCAGCTTCTTCTAATTTTAGAATTCTTTTAAAAATCGTATTCGGCGCATCCAGGTTTGGACAAAAATGATAGCTGTTATAATAATTATTTGAATCCAGACAAACATTCTTGCTTCTCTGGTCGCCATTATAAGCTTCTAGCTGCGGAAATTCTCCGTTGTCATAAGAAAAAATATAACCGCCATAGGGAAAGTCCTCCAAAAAAGCATGATTGTAGCCATTCACCGAATAAAGATCGCGCGTCGCGCGCACTACTTCAATTCCCTCCTGTGCCATTTGATAAGCAATAAAACGGCTGCGATTAATGGTTTGCGCCTGCATGTTTTGCAAGAGCAAAGACAAGACTCCCAGCATCCCAACCAGGACGATTGAAATAATGACCATGATTTCCACCAAGGAAAAGGCAGGTATTTTTTTTGTGGAAAATATTTTCATATTAGCGATAGGCCCGTGAAGTAAGTGAAGTTTGCATTTCAATATTGGCTAGTTCTTTGTAGTTCGCTTCGCCGACATTTCCGGAAAAAGCCTGAGCATCAATTCTCATTACAATCAAAGGGCGAGTGATTGGAAAAGAAGAAGCAATTTTATCAATCGTGGTTTCTTTGAATTCCAAGCGGCTGATTTTTATTTTCGCCGGCGAAATTGGGGCTTCCAAATTATTTCTTCTGACAATAAATCGTCCGGCATTAGTGCCGTTGCCAAGATAGTAGATTACGCATTCATCGTAGACATTGCGAAAATACAAAGCATTGCCAGAACCATTCGGCGCTGTGTTAATGCTATAGATTTGATCAAAACCCAGAGAAGTAAAGCCGGGAAAAGCAGAGCAATAGCCTTCATTTTTCTTGGCCATGCGCACTTCTTTGGAGCTGGCCTCCAAAAAATATTTCAAACTCTCTTGCACGTTCTGTGAAGCAATCGCCTTTCTCTGTCCGACAATCACCAAACGAAAAATTTCCGTTGCCGACAAAATAATAATCACAAACAAGGCGACCGAAACAATAATTTCAATCAAGGAAAAACCAGCAGCTTTATTTTTTTTTCGTGGTGAAAAAAATTTCATATTATCTTATTGCAAAGTATCGACCAGACCGACAAAATTGACCAGCATTTTCATCGTTGAACCGTCTTTGATATTTTCCAAAGTAACTGTGGCTTCTTCGCAAATCTGTTCATTGGTGATGTTGTAGATAATTGTTTTTGGATCAGGAGGGGTGAAAGTAATCGTGATTTTTTCTGGATGATAAGTAACACCATTAACTTTTACCTCAATGTCTTTCAAACGAATATCACTATTGAAAATTGTGGTCTTGCCTTTGTATTGCGGCAGAGCTTCGTTGCTTTGGAAAAGATAATCAGCCGGATCAAGATAGCCATCGGCAAAAAAATAGTAGCGATCTTTTTCGTTCAGATTAAAATGCACTCCCCAGCCACCATCCGGAAAAACGGTGTCATATTTTACCAAGCCCAAACTATAAGACTGCGCCAAACGCGTATCGGCTGCCAAAATACTGGTCGCCATTGATAAATCCGAACGCTTGATGCCGCTGCGATAGTTTGCCAGAAACATTGTGCTAATCAAAATAATAATTGCCATGCTCACGAGCATTTCAATCATTGAAAAACCGCCTTTTGAATTTTTTGGAATTTTATTGAGTAGCATCTTTTTTTACTTTAACTTCTTTCCACAAAGGCAAACCAAAATTAGCATTGCCGGCG
>CAZXPO010000067.1:0-2392 GCA_964643165.1 uncultured Gammaproteobacteria bacterium
AAATTGTGATTAACAATTTTGTCGCCGGTTTGGGCGGCCGAGATATTAGCCGAGCGATTATCAAAAAAATGATTAGCTTGATTAGTGAAAAAAATAACAAAGTGATTTTTTTAGGAAAATAATTATCAAAAAATATGAAAGGTGACAAAGGAAAAAAAATTAAAAAATTTTTTACTTATCTTATCGGTTTTTATTTTTTAATTTTCGGAGCTTTGGCTAGTTGCGGTGAGGCAATGGCGGCGGCAACAACCACTCCTTTGCCAAAAGAAGATTATCAACCAACTCAAGTAAAAACTATTAATCCTTTGGAATTCACACCGCAAATTAAGATTCCAAACACCGCTATTACTGGCACCATTGCTGTTGGCGAACAAAAAGGAGAAAAAATGGTTAGTGATCTTCTCCCTTCATATATTGGTGCTTTTTATCAATATGGCCTAACTATTGTTGGTATCTTGGCGACAGTGATTTTGATGGCTGGGGGAATTATTTGGCTGACTTCAGCTGGTAATGATTCAAAGGTAACTCAGGCTAAAGAAATGATTTTTGGTAGTTTGGCTGGTGTTTTTTTGCTTTTTAGTTCTTATTTAATTCTAAAAACTATTAACCCAGAATTGGTAAAGTTGAAAGGAATAGAATCTAAAAATCTTGATGGGATTGCTTTGGATATTGTTTGTTGTCAAACAACTTCTGGCGCCGAAATGACAGAAGCAAAAGATTGTAAGGGCTCTAAGATGACAGGATATTTTCCAGAAAATGGAATTTGTATTAAACAAGGCTGCTGTTTAGCAACCCTACCTTCTGGAGATATTGCTAGCTGCAAATTATCAAGAAAAAATGAATGTGGGGTTGGTAATAGCAATTTAGGGGATACCACATTAAAAGTCACATGGGAAGAAAAGTCTTGTGCAAATATTACAAAATGCAAAGGAAATATTTATGACCCTTGTGAAGGACAAGAAGACTTGGCTGATTGTGGTTACCCAGGAAATTCAGGGAAATGTTATTATGGACATTGTTATGTAGGCAAAGGGAAAGTTGGCGAACCATGCGGCAATCCAAAAAATAGCACTTCTCCTAACGGAAGTTTCTGTGTTGATGAAAATTCTGGCGATTGCGAGGAAAGAGACACCTCAAACCTTAGAAGCTGTGATAGCAAATCTATATGCTGCAAAAAAGTGCAGCCTAACGGATGCACAGGAAAAACAGATGGAACCAAATGTAATACTAATACATTAAAAGGATATTGTTATGGCCAAAAATGTTATACCGGAAAAGGTAAAGATGGTGAACCATGCGGAAACGATAACGGTATATGTAAAGACAAAGCAATCCATGGCAGTTGTATTAGTCATGATTGGAACGGAAGAAGTTGTGTTGATGAGCCAGATACTTTTTGCTGCAAGAATGGAAAAACAGAATATGGTGGTGGAGGAGGTAATTTTTAGAAAAACAAACTGATAAGTAAACTATATGACAAATAATTATTCAGAAAAAAAATTACTTCCTGGACACAATGCTTGTGCTGGTTGTGGGCAATTAGTAGCCGTCCAAGCGGTAATGCGCGGATTAAACAAAAATACCATTATTTCTAATGCTACGGGCTGCTTGGAAGTTACTACCACCTCACACCTGCAAAGTGCTTGGAATCTTCCTTGGATTCATACTTTGTTTGAAAGTGCCGCCCCGGTTGCTTCCGGAATATTAGCAGCCCTCAAAAAACAAAATATCAAAGATCGCCCAACAATTGTTGTCCAGGCTGGCGATGGCGGAACTTTTGATATCGGTTTCGGACAAATCAGCGGCATGTGGGAACGAAACGAAAAAATTCTTTATATCTGCTACGATACTGAAGCTTACTCCAATACTGGGATTCAAGCTTCCGGGGCCACGCCTTACGGTGCTTCCACAACCACCACTCCAAACGGCGAAGCTTCTATCGGCTCCACTCAGGTCAAAAAAGACATGTTAAAAATTGCTTTGGCTCACGGCCTAAAATATGTTGCGCAAAGTACTGCCGGATTTCCTGATGACATTACTAGAAAAGTAAAAGCTGCTTTGGAAGTAGATGGCCCAACTTACATCCAAATTCTCTCCCCTTGCATCCCGGGCTGGAAAATAAAAAATGACCAATCCGTAATGATGGGAAAATTGGCCGCAACAACTGGTCTTTATCCATTATTGGAATATCGCGATGGGGAATTGGCTTCTTCTAGTATCACCGCAAACTTTTCGCCGAAACCAGTTGATGAATATCTAAAAGGCCAAGGGAGATTCAAACATCTTCACGCAGAAGATTTGAAAGTTATTCAAGAAATCGCTAATCAAAATATTGAGAAATATAAAATATGAAAATTTTAAATAATAAAAAATTTTTAATATTTATTTTTCT
>CAZXPO010000068.1:0-2381 GCA_964643165.1 uncultured Gammaproteobacteria bacterium
TTTTATTTTGGACAAAATAGAAGGTTCCGATCATGCCCCGGTTGGCATTGAAGTGACCGGACTCAAGGCCTAAAAAAATGAAAAGCCAAACATCAAAAATTGCCGTAGCAACTAGAAATGTGGAATTTGATATTGCTCGAGCGATCGCTGTTTTTTTGATGATTTTTCAGCATCTTTGGCTGGTTGTTTTGAGCGGTTTTGCAAATAATCCACTTTTGGATTTTTTTATTTTTTTATCCGGAACGTTTTTGGTCGCACCAGTCTTTTTGTTTATTATGGGAGCAAATATTGTTGCTTCCCGAAAAAATAAAGCCCCGCAATTATTTGTCCGCGGTTTGAAGTTTCTTGTTGTCGGTTACGCTTTGTCTTTTTTTAAATTTTTTCTTCCTCTGTTTTTGCTCCAAAAATTTGGCCTGATTGTTGATTTGGAAAATATTATCTACAAAATTCCACTTCTTGGTTACTTGTTAGAATTTGATATTTTACAAATTGCCGGCTTTGCCTTAATAACAATCGCTTTGCTCAAGAAATTAAAAATTAAAGTGGATATATATTTAATAATCGCTTTTATCATTGCTTTGATTTCGCCATTTTTGTCTTCGTTTTTTGGAACAGAAAAATATATTATTTTTCCATTTTTTCCTTGGATTTTTTATCCTTTACTTGGTTATTATTTTGGCAACGCTCTCCAAAAAACGGAAAACAAACGTCATTTTTATTTGGATTGTTTGAGAAAAATTATTCCAGTTTTTTTTCTAGGCATTGTTTTCCTATTTTTTGGTTCTGGGGCGGATTTTTCTTATAGTCATCACGGCACCGGCTTGTGTTTCTTGTTTGCTTCAATTATTGTTGTCTGGCTGGCTTTTTGGGCTTTGAATTATCAAAAATTAAAAACAAAAACCATCAATATTTTAACTTTTTTTAGTAAAAAGGTTACAATAATTTATATTGTCCAGTGGCTGGTGATTGCTTGGACGGCAATTTTGTTAAATATTAAATAAAATTTTTATGGATTTACTCAAACAGATGAAAGAGATTTGTCGAATTTATGAAATTAATCCTCAGCGATCCAAGGGGCAGAATTTTTTGGTAACCGAAAGTATTTATGACAAAATTGTAAATAGTGCAGAAATTGGTCAAACTGAAACAATCGTGGAAGTTGGTCCCGGATTGGGATTTTTAACAGCAAAATTAGCCAAAAAAGCCAAAAAAGTAATTGCTGTTGAGCTGGATGATCGTTTGGCGGAAGTTTTAAGAATTGCGATTGATTCGCAAGGGGTTGAAAATGTCGAAATTATTAATCAGGATATTCTAAAATTCAATCCAGAAAATCTTGGTGCCTACAAAATTGTTGCCAATATTCCTTATAATATCAGTTCAATTCTGTTAAGAAATTTTTTAACCGCGAAAAATAAGCCGGAAATGATGGTTTTGATGGTTCAGAAAGAGGTTGCCGAAAGAATTATTGCAAAGGCCCCAGATATGAATATGCTCGCTCTTTCGGTCCAATTTTTTGGCGAGGCTGAAATAGTGCGCGAAGTGAAGGCGGGAAATTTTTGGCCAGAGCCGAAAGTGGATAGCGCGGTTATAAAAATAAAAACCAAAGAAACAAAATATCACCCCGATGAAGAAAAACTTTTTTTCCGTCTGGCAAAAATTGGTTTTGCCGCCAAACGCAAAATGCTCAAAAACAATCTTTGCGGCGGCTTAAAATTAAAGGGAGAAGAGAGAAAAAAAATAGAAGATATTTTTGAAAAATTAAATTTTTCTTCCAAGGTGCGGGCCGAAGATTTGAGTCTGGAAAATTGGGAAAAATTATTTGCTGAAATGAAGAAGATTGTGCTATAATTTCGGTATATATCTTTTATTTATCTCTTACTTATGCGGGAATTTGATAAAAACCAAAAAGTCGCCATTGTTACCCTGGGTTGTGTGGCGATTTTTATCTTTTTTGGTGCGGCTTGGCAATTCAAAACTCGCCTAGAAAAACCTTTTGATTACGGAGGAAAAGAAAAAAATACCAAAATTACTTTCGGTTGTGAATCTGGAAATTGTGAGAACGATATTTCTAGCTTGATGACCAATGAACCGGCCACCGCCAGCGGAACACCAATTGCTGATAGTGAATTAGAAATTCCTGATCGTCTGAAAAATTCTGCTGCTCTCGCGGTTTCTAGCTCCACTTTTTCCGGAGCAACCACTTCAACAATTAATTTGCAGAACTTGAATTCGACTGATGAAGAAAAATTGCAAAATTTATTAAGCGGCCAAGGAGATGCCGCTTCATTGCGTTCCTTGATGTTGGAAGGCGGAGCTGATCCAGAAATGCTCAAACAAATTAGTGATGAGGAGCTTCTAAGAATTTATCAAGAATCTTTGAG
>CAZXPO010000069.1:0-2351 GCA_964643165.1 uncultured Gammaproteobacteria bacterium
AAATATTATTTGGCTGGTTCGGCAATAATTGTGTTTTTTTCAAAAAGTTTGCCGTCATAAATATTCCCTTTCAAACACTGATAACCGGCGCTATGGCTTTTAGTAGAATAGGAATTTTCATCCTTGGCGTTATCTGTGCGGAAATTGGCGCATAATTCAAATTCTTTGGCAGATATTTTTTTGTATTCAATCGGCGTTTTTGTTTCCGGATCAATCAAGTTAGCTTCTCTCAAATAATAACTGGAATCATTTTTCAGTTGCTCCAAATTATCAGGAAGCTGGCCCTTGCTGGACAGATAGGAATTTACTGCATTTTCAATGTTGGAAATATTATTGATTAAGTTTTGATCGAGACGGCGGTTTCTGGCATTTGTTGGTGATTCCACAAAAAACCAAGCACTCACAAAAGCAGTTAAAACCAGAACCAAGGAACCAAAGAAAAATAATTTGATCGTTAAAGATTTTTCAGAAATATTTTCTCGACGATTTTCAAAAAAATAATAAGAGAAAATCACACCAGCAATTACAAAAATGGCTAGCGCTTTCAAGATTGAGCGGCTAGTTAATTCGCCATTTAAAAAATTCAAAATGACACTAATAAATACTCCCAATAAAACAATCGAAGAAACCAAAAGAATAAAATAAGTGAGCCAGCGGCGAATCCAAGATTCTTTGTCTAGTTCTCCTTTTTTTAGACCGCGATTAATTTGATTGGCGGTGATGTAAAAAATTGGCGTAGCAATCAACAAAGCGGCGATGCCAAATTTTAGCTGGCCGTCATAGCTATAAGAAGAATAGGAGGCAGTCAAAGCATCAATAATACTTTTGTCGATAATTCCAAAAGCAATCATGCCGACAGAAATAGAAACAAAAAGCAAAGCGACCAAAGACAAAAGAAAATAAAAAGCGTATTTGGCGTTGATGTGATTAGTCATAAAATTAAAATTAATTTATGGATTTAATCTCTTAACGTCACGAGGTAAGAAACATGCTTCTTTGACGCTTCCAAGATCAAGTAATTTCATAATAATACGTGCCGGACCAATACCAACACCGCCATGCGCCGGGCAGCCATAACGGAAAAAATTCAAATAGTCATGCAGCTCATCCAAGTTCATTCCTTTTTCCAAAGCTTGCTTCTCTAAAACCTCTACGCGATGTTCACGCTGAGCACCAGTGGTGATTTCCACGCCGCGATAAAGCAAGTCAAAACTCTTGGTTAAATTATTATTGTCTCCGTGGCGCATGTGATAGAAAGGTCGAGCTTCAATTGGGTAGTCGGTCACAAAAACAAAATCCGAACCAGTTTCTTCTTTTACTAAGCGACTAATTTCTCTTTCTTCTTCTGGAGACAAATCATGATCTTTTTCACTAGCTACGCCAGCGGCGGCCAATTTTTCTTTTACGGTTTTGAAAGTCCAGCGTGGAAAAGGTTGAGCCGGAACTTCTACATCAATCAAATTGGCGGCTTTCAAACGAGCGAAGCCAGAAACCAACATTCCCTCTTCAGTATCCATTACTTCTTCGTGTGAAGAAATATTGGCAATCTCAAAATCCCAACCAGTGAATTCAGTAACGTGGCGGGTCGTGAAAGATTGTTCGGCACGAAAAACGGTTCCAAAGGTGAAAACCTTTTCAAAACCGGAAGCCATGGCCATTTGTTTGTAGAATTGAGGAGATTGGGCAAGATAAGCTTTGCGATCAAAATATTTTACTTCAAAAACTTCAGCACCAGTTTCACTGGCAGTGCCCATGAAAGATGGAGTATAAATCTGAATAAAATTATTGTTCAAAAAATAATCACGGCAACCAGCTTCTAACATTGTCCAAACTTGAAAAATTAAACGGTGTTCCGGTTTGCGTAAATCTAACCAACGATTATCTAAACGTAAATCCAAACTGGCTTCGTTTTCAATTTTTTGCATGACCGGAATTGGCAACTGTTCGGCAGATTTTGTGATTAAAGTAGCTTCGGTGACGGATAATTCATAGTCTTTTGGCGCATCTTCTTCGCCTTTTTTGGCTGGTTTTTCTTTTAATTCCCCGACTACTTCGAGATAGCTTTCAATATTAAGATTCTCGGCAATTTCAAAGGCTTTTGGAGCAACTGATTTTTCAAAAACTAGCTGCATAATCCCAGTGATATCACGCAAATCAACGAAGGCTAGTTCTTTTTTGAGGCGGAGATTGTGGACAAAACCGATTACTTTCACGCTTCCCTGAGCTTGTTTTTTGGCTGATAAAATAGATGTTGTTGACATAAAATAAAAATTTCAGCCGAATTAATACGGCCTTTGAGATACTTGTCTCTTACCTTTGAATTTTATCGCATTTTTGGGCTTTGAGCAAGG
>CAZXPO010000070.1:0-2344 GCA_964643165.1 uncultured Gammaproteobacteria bacterium
GGCAAACTGTGTTTATTTTAAATAAAAATTTATAAACTAGTTCATTATTTCTATGTCAGAGAAAAAAGAAGAATTTAAACAGAGAATCAGAATCAAAATCAAAGCTTTTGATCACAAAATTATCGATCAATCCACCAAAACTATCGTGGACACAATCGAAAGAAGCGATGCTCAGTTTTTTGGTCCTATCCCTTTGCCAACAGAAAAAAGAAAGTATACCGTTAATCGTTCTACTTTTGTTCACAAAGACTCCCGCGATCAATTTGAAATGAGAGTCCATAAGAGGATTATCGACATTGTTGACCCATCCGCAAAAACTATTGAAGATTTGACAAATCTTAGTCTTCCAGCAGGGGTTGACTTGGAGATTAAAATGCAGTAGAATATTATTGTTAGATTAAAATATTTAAGACGTGCAGAAATGACTAGCGTAACTCCCCTAATATTACAGGAGAAAGTGCGCAAGTAGGATTTGTTTACGTAATCGGAGGTAAAACCGCCAAACAATAAAAATAAAAAATTAAAGATTTCGGTAAGTATTCTATCTTTTTTGATTTTTGTTTTTAAGGCTGGTTTTCAACCAGTTTTTTATTTATATGAAGTTTATTCTAGGGAAAAAGTTAACCATGACTCAAGTTTGGGAAGGAGATCGCGTTATTGCCGTCACTCCAGTTCAAGCTGGTCCTTGTGTTGTTACTCAAATCAAGAACGAAAAGAAAGATGGCTATTCTGCTTTGCAGGTTGGTTTTGGTTGGAGAAAAAACAAAAACATCGCCAAACCTCAACTCGGCCACTTGAAGGGCGCTAATGCTTTAGCTCCAGAAAATCACAGCTCCCGCAACCTAAAAGAATTTAGAACTGAAAATATTTCCGCTGAAGTTGGCGATTTGATTCTTGCTGGTATTTTTGAAAAAGGAGAAAAAGTAAAAGTCACCGGAACTTCAAAAGGTAAAGGTTTCCAAGGCGTTGTTAAACGACATCACTTCCAGGGTAGTAAAAAAAGCCATGGTAACAAAGACCAACTTCGCATGCCTGGTTCTATTGGTCCGAAAGGTCCAGCTCACGTTTTTAAAGGAACTAGAATGGGCGGCCAAATGGGAAATGAGCAAGTAACTATTAGTAACTTAGAAATCGTTTCCGTTGATGAAGAAAAAGGTTTAATTTACATCAAAGGTGCTATTCCAGGAGCAATTTCTGGTTTAGTTTCCATCAAAGCAGAAGGTGAATTAAAATTAGCAAAAGAATTACCAAGCACTGAGAAAGTAGTTGAGGATACTCCAGTAATCGAAGAAGCTCCAGTAGCTGAGGAAGTATCAACTGTTGAAGAAATTCCAGCCGTTGAAGAAACACCAGTCGTCGAAGAAGTTGTTGCTGAAGAAGTTTCATCTGAAACTCCAGCCGAAGAAGCAAAACAAGAGTAAAATAAGACGGGCTTCACCGCTTCAATGAAAATTGTCGGTCAAGTCATTACCCATAAGATGAAAATCAAAGTCTACAATCAAAGTGCCAAAGAAGTTAGTGAATTAGAAGTTTCCGACAAAGTTTTTGGCTTAAAAGCTAATGAAGAATTAATCCATCAAGCAGTTATTGCCCAAATGTCTAACGAAAGACAAGTTTTGGCTGACACCAAAGATCGCAGCGAAGTTCGTGGCGGCGGCAAAAAACCATGGAAACAAAAAGGTACTGGTCGCGCTCGCGCCGGTTCTAGTCGTTCTCCATTATGGCGTGGCGGTGGTGTAATTTTTGGTCCAACTAGTGATCGTAATTTCAGTGTCAAAATAAACAAAAAAATGAAGCAGAAAGCTTTATTAATGGCTATTTCTGACAAAATTACCAATTCCAGTTTTGTCGCTTTGGACAAATTAGAATTACCAGCTTTCAAAACCAAAGATTTCAACGCTTTCTTAACCGCAATCGAAAAAGAAGTTTTGGCAAACGAACGTCGCAGCGTCTTGGTAATCAATTCTGCTAAGGACGAAAAAGTAAAATATTCCGGCCGCAACTTAACTGGCGTTGAAATTATCAACTTGGAAAATTTAAACATCTTAGATGTTCTAAAATATCGCAACCTGATTATGACTGAAGATGCGGTGAAAAAAATTTCCGAGCAATATAGTAAATAATTAGAAGCAGTATTATTAAACATATGGCTACAAGTACTACCGAAAAGAAGCCGGCAAAAAAACCGGTGACAAAAAAAGAAGAAAAGAGCATGAAGGATCTTTATTCCACTCCAACTGCTTCTGTTGCAAAAACAACAAGCAAAGCAAAAGAGGGAACAAAATCTGTTTCTGCTTATCGCGTTTTAGTAAAACCAATGATTACTGAAAAAGCTGCTGATTTG
>CAZXPO010000071.1:0-2344 GCA_964643165.1 uncultured Gammaproteobacteria bacterium
TTTCAAATTTTTTGGTTAGCTCCCGGCAAATCGTGGTTTGAAAATTTTCCGGCAAGCTTATCAATTCTTTTAAAAGTTTGACGACTCGATATTTTGATTCATAAACCACGGCTGGATATTCACTAGCGGCAATTTGTTTCAACATTGTTTGTCGCCCTTTTTTGTTTGGTAAAAATCCCAGAAACAAAAATCTTTCGCAACCAATGCCAGCGATAGAAATTGCGGCCGCCAAAGCACTTGGTCCAGGCACCGATTCAATTTTTACTTCTTCGCCGCATTCTTGACGCACCAATTCCACCAAGGCAGAACCGGGATCAGAAATGCCGGGCGTACCAGCATCGGAAACCAAAGCCAAACTCTTCCCTTCTTTCAACCAAGAAATAATTTGGCCAGTGCGGCTCAAACCAGAATGCTGGTGATAGGAAATGGTCGGGGTTTTTATTTCGTAGTGCGCCAATAAATTGTGAGTGACACGAGTATCTTCACACAAAACATAATCCGCTTCTTTTAGGACGCGGACAGCACGGAAGCTTAAATCTTCCAAATTACCAATTGGCGTTCCAATAACAAATAAAGGCATATCTATAGCATGTTATCTTTACGTTCACGAACATATCTAGTCCAATCCTCAGCAACATCCAATAAAATTTTAAACGGTGCTTCAATAATAAAATCAAAAATAAAGACAAAGAAATTTAATTTGGAAGCTTTGCCAGAAAGCCATTTGCCAACCGCAATAATCGGCATATAAAATAAATCCACTAAGAAGCCGAGAAAACTATCTCTTTTTTGAACGATAATTAAATTTTTCACATCCTTAGTGACCACAATACTGAAGAAGCTGACGAAGGCCAAAAAGAACATGAAGATGGTCATACTAACCCAGTTAAAATTCAACCAGGACAAAACTTTCAAAATAAAATAAGTAGAAACAAAGAAGGCGGCAGTATACAAAAGATTGAAAAAGAAATTGGCTGCTTTCTGGCGTTTTTTTGGACCAGGAACCAAGATTGGCTGTTTTCTTTCCATCCCTGCTAAAGAAATTTCTTTAACGCCGGCAATAATTTTGTCGGTATTTTTCTTGCCAGGCGTGCGCGACATTAAAACAATAAAAAACAAGAGGACCGCCGGAAAAGAAATATTAATTCCCAAAGCAAAAACATTCAGCGGTTCATTGAACCAATGAATTGCCGGGATTTCAATCAAGAGCACAAAAATAGATTTGGTAAAGAAAATATAAATTATACTGCGGATTGCTTTGCGCCAAAGACGGTTATTTTCTTTTTTATATTTTGCTTCGCAAGTTTTTTTTACTCCCTTCAAAAATTTCCCCTCATCACGGCTCAATTCTTCATAGGCTTTCACGGGATCGCCCTGAACATTTTCTAATAAAACGTTGTAATACAAAGAATAAACTTTTACTAAACGATCCAATGGTTTGACTAATGAATGATTTAATTGATCGTTAATAGCCTGGCGCAAAACTGGCAAAGAATCAGCAATTTGTTTTATTTCTGCTAGCGATAAATTATCTCTGTCGATACCGCTCCAATTGGCGTTGTAGTATTTGAACAAAATCAAACCAAGCATGTCTTTGTCGAAGCGCATGAAAACTCGGTTGATACTCAAATAAGTTTGGATTTCTAAATTTTCTTGATAAGGCAAGCTGTTCGGTAATTCCAGATTCTTGGACAAAATCGCAAACATATTGGAAACAACATGATGCTTCACTCGATTAAGGTTGAAATTCTCTTCAATTTCACAAGCCGCCATCGCCAAAATCCAATTGATGGTTGAATTTTTTTCTTTGATCAAATCTTTTGCCTGACCCAAATCTGTTTTTATATTCAACAAGGAATTAATCCTGGCCACGCTATAATTTTTTAATAAAATATATTTTTCCAACAGAATGGCAGTTTCTTTGATTTTTGTTTCCGGTAATTTGTTGTTTGGCAAGTAGCCGGCTCTAATCAGTTCGGTGAGAAGATGTTGAGCTAATTTTTCACTGCTAGTTTCTTTCAAAACCCCTTCAATCACGACCTGGCGCTTCAAAATGCGGACAATAGCGTTTTTCCGCAACAAATGCTCCTCTTCAAAATCAACCGCATTGCGAATTTTTTCGTAGACAAAAGAAATTTTGGAAATCATTTCCGAAACGCTAATTTTTGGCGTGTCATCATCAACATCATTGGCGCCTTTTTTTTCAGAATGAATCAACTGAAAAAGACGCTTAGTTTCAGTGTTGAGTTCGGCACCGCGAGCAACATCGGCACGACGAATTAAAGTTGGGCTGACCATATATGTTTCTAGGCTAATTATCTAAGTTTATTTTAGGCTGTTTAGC
>CAZXPO010000072.1:0-2321 GCA_964643165.1 uncultured Gammaproteobacteria bacterium
TTTAGAATATGCCTAGAGTAAAACGTGGTACTTCCCATGTCAAAAAAAGACGCAAGCTTCATCAAGCCACCAAAGGTTTCAAATGGGGCCGAAAGAATTTAATCAAAGTTGCCAAAACTGCTCGCACCAAAGCTGGTGCTCACGCTTATGCTGATCGCCGAAAGAAAAAAGGTGTTAATCGCGCTTTGTGGCAAATAAAAATTGGTGCTTTTGTTCATGAACACGGCTTGTCTTATTCAAAATTCATTCACGCTTTAAAGACAGAAAAAATTGATTTGGATCGCAAAGTTTTGGCTGATTTGGCGGTAAACAACAAAACTGTTTTAGTGAAGATTATTGAACGATTGAAAAAATAACCCAACCTATTATGTTCTGGCTCAAAATTGCTCAAATAATTATCGCTTTGCTCTTAATCGTTGTCATTCTTTTGCAAAGCAAAGGTTCTGGACTAGGAAGCGCTTTTGGTGGAAGTTCGGCTGTTTATTTAACCAAGCGCGGCGCAGAAAAAAAACTTTTTTATGCGACCATTGTTTTAGCCACCGCTTTCTTCTTGATCTCATTAGCCAGCGTTATTTTAAAATAACGCTTGGTTTTTAATTTCGCTTCTAGTAAAAAATGAAATTTTCGAAAAATAATTTTTTTCGCTCGATCAGAAAAATCAAGAAAACCTTGTCTGGTTTTTTTGCGCATCTAAATTTTTTTTCTCGAAAAAATAAATATCAAGAAAGTGATCACTTGGATTTGAATCGTAAATTAGTTTATTCTCTTTCCACAAAAAAAATACCCAATTCTGAACAACTAAGATATTTGGGTAAATTTTTATCTCCGAAAGAAAGACGAATCGTGATTATTTGTGCTTTGTTTTTGGTGCTTAATGTTTTATTTTTAGGAATTGTTTTTTTTAAAAAACATATTGTCAGTATTCCACTTTCCGGTGGCAGCTATACCGAAGGCTTGGTCGGTTCACCGAAATATATCAATCCGCTATATGCCAGCAATCGCGATGTCGATATTGATATTTCAAGTTTAATCTTTTCTTCTCTTTTTAAATACAATGAAAAAGGAGTTTTGGTCGGCGACTTGGCAGAATCTTGGACCAAAAGCGAAGACGGAAAAGAATATTCTATTGTTTTGAAAAAAAATGTTGTTTGGCATAATGGTGAACAGTTAAGCGCTGATGATGTTGTTTTTACTGTTCAAGCAATTAAAAATCCAAAATTCCGCTCACCACTAAAATCATCTTTTTCTGGTTTTGACGTTGAAAAAGTTGATGACCATACTGTGAAGTTCAAACTAAGCCAAGCTTATGCTCCTTTTCTTAATTTATTAACTTTTGGCGTTTTACCAAGAAGTATTTGGGGTGCAGTCACTCCAGAGTCAGCGACTTTGGCCGAATTTAATTTGAAGCCAATTGGTTCTGGTCCTTACAAATTCAAATCTTTAATCAAAAACAAGAATGGTGAAGTGAAGGAATATATTTTGGAGGTGAATGAAGCTTATTATGGAGCAAAACCTTTTGTTTCAACAGTCTCCTTTAAATTTTATTTTGATTCAAATTCAGCAATAAAAGCTTTGAATGATAATTCTGTCGATGGGATTTCATATTTGCCATTCAATGATCGAAAAAATCTTTTTGCCAAGAGTTCTTTAGTTTTTAATTATCTCCACCAGCCACAACTGGAGGCAGTTTTTTTCAACAAAAAGAATAATGAGCTTTTGGCAGAAAAAAATATTCGTCTGGCTCTTGATCAGGCGATTAATCGCCAAGCAATCATTGATGAAGTTTTTCAGGGTCAAGCCCGGGAAGCGGTTGGTCCGATTTTGGAAGATAGTCCGGCTTTTAATAGTGAAATCAAAAAAACCGAATACTCCCCAGCGTCAGCAGAAAAACTTTTAAGCGAAGAAGGTTTTATTAAAATAGTAGTCAGTAATGACGATTTGAATAATCCCGCCCGTGAGCTAGAAGGAATTCCGGTTAGTGATTTTATTTCCAAGGCTTCCGACAAAGAAGTTGATGCCGCGGGAACTTGGTTAGTGAAAAAAGGAACCAAAAAAAATCCTGTTAATACTTTTTTTGTTATTTCTTTAACTTATCCTGATACAACTGACAGCTCTTTAATTGCCGGAAAAATTCAAGAAGCTTGGCAAGCGATTGGTGTTAAAACATCTCTGAATCCTTTGCCTTCATCTCAAATATCTTCCCAGGTAGCTTTGGAAAAAAACTTTGAAGCTTTGTTGTTTGGTGAAAATTTGGGTGCCGATCCTGATGTTTATGCTTTTTGGCATTCTTCGCAAATTGATGGTGGTCTAAATATTGCTAG
>CAZXPO010000073.1:0-2278 GCA_964643165.1 uncultured Gammaproteobacteria bacterium
AGTGCCAAGGGAATGGAAATGGTTAAGAATAAAGTAAAATCAAAAATTTTATAAAACAAAACAATAAAAATTCCAGTTCCTAGAAAAATCAAAAATTGTCGGGTGGTAATTGGTCCGATAATTTTGCTTTCGACGTCAATAAATTGTGGAACTGTGAATTGTTGCATATTCTAGAAAATAAGTTTGGCGTTCAAAAGCATGATGGCGTCAATTTCCTCAACGGTTAAATAATTTTTACCACTAGCTTTTAGCTGCTCCATTATTTCTAATATCGGCTTGGCCTTGAAGGCTGATTCGCGGCACATAATCAAGTATAACCGATTGACTTCGCTTTGGCGCCAAGCAGCAATACCGGCCGTCATGCGATCATAGCCGCTTTTTTCTAATAATTTTATTTTGGAAAAAATCTTGGCGGTTGCTTCAGCAGGACTAGCTCCTAAACGGCGGAAATTTGCCAAATCCAAAAAGCGCAATTCTTCAATCGGACCCATCACTCTTGGAGCAGTTCTCACATCATCCATTCTAACTCTGCCCTGTTCGCTAGAAGATGTTACTGGGGCAACTTTTAAACCATAGCTATTAATTGGCATTGGCGGAGTGACTAAATTAGCAGTAGGTATTGGTTTGAAAGTCACACCCTGATCAACTGGTTTTGGTTTTTCTACTAACGGTGTTTTTGTTTCCGGTTTGTTTTCTTTTGGAGAAGGTTGAATTTTTATTTCAAATTCTCCTTCGGAAACTTTTTTCACCAAAGCTGGAGCTGGAACTGGCGCTGGCGCTGATGGTACGGAAACTGGTTTTGCGATTGGAGCTGGCGCTGATGGCGCGGAAACTGGTTTTGGTTTTTCTGCTTCCGGTTCTTGATTCTGAGAAATTTTTTTCAAGAAAGCCGCAACCTCATCCGGTTCAGCAATTTTTTCTTTTTTTATTTCTTCTTTTTTTTCTACTTCTGCAACCGGAAGATTGCTCGGAACGACATCTGGCTTTGGTAAAATTTTAACCGGCGCCTTTTCCAAAGGAAAGCTGGTTAATACTTCTTCAACTGGTAAATTTTTGGTCGCCAGCATTTTTTTCTTCCGCTCTTCAATGGAATTAGCCAAACTATATTCTGGCTGAATAGTATGGGTTTTAATTAAATTATCCAAAGCGGAAGATTTTTTTGAAGAATCGATTGTTGGTGCTTGGCCATCCAAAAGATTAAGGAGCTGATCAGCTTTTTCTGTTGAAAGACCAAGTCCGCCAGCATCAATACTTTTTTGCATTACCAGGCGGGTATCAATCTTGCTGCGAACTCCGTGGAGATAAGTCTTGGAAATCAATCGAAAACGATTAATTAATTCTTGGCTAGAAAAGGAAACGGCATTGTTTTTTAGAAGCTGATCAATTTTTTCTTCAGTAGGATCGGTGCTAATAATTGGCGCAAAACCCAAATGAGAAGCTGCTTTTCTCAAGACGCCATTTTTTAACTCTTTGGTGATTTGTTTTGCTTCTTCTTCATTCAAAGAAAATTCGGAAGATAAAAATAAAGGTAATTTATTTATTGATAAATCCTTAACCATCAAACGCATCACGGCCGCCGCTAATTTTATTCCGTGCTTGGCTTCAATCTCATCCAAAGACTTCATCGCTTCTTCCGATGACACATAGTCTTGCAATTCTTTCGGCAAGTGTTTAAATTGTTGCAAATAATCAAACATTTTTTAATTTTTGTTTAAAGTTTTATTCAGTCTCTCCAACTCTTCGCTAGCAGCACGATATTCGAGGCTTCCTTTTTGAAATTTTCTTAAAGACTCTTCAAGTTCACGGCGAAAATTATCTTCTTTTTTTTCTAAAAAAGTTTTTTCCTGCTGATCTTTTTCTTCAAAAGGAACCAACTGCCACTTCTCTGCTGGTAAGTTTTCCTGGCTCTCCGGGAAAAAAGCTAAGTTGCGATAAAGATTCAACAAACGACGCAGCAAATTTTTTTCATCAGGCGATAAATTTTTTGGATTAGGAGAGATGGCTAAATACTCAGCCAACACTAATTCGTCAAAAAAATCACTGCCTTTTTCTTTGATAAAATCTTTCAACCAATTAGCAATCGTGGGGTCGACTTTTTTGTTTTCAAGCCAAATTGGGTTGCGGCCGATCATTTCTTGATTGCTCATCAGATTTTTGAAAAAATCATTTTGCGCTAAAGAATTTTCACTAATAAAAACTATTGTCTCCTGGTTAAATTCTCTAATCATTTCCGGATCAGACATTTCAAATAAAAAACTGATTACTCCCTTGTTAAAAA
>CAZXPO010000074.1:0-2234 GCA_964643165.1 uncultured Gammaproteobacteria bacterium
GTTTATCAACAAACCGAGAATTGGAATATCCTGGCTTGGTGGTTTCTGATTCGGAGGCAAAAATTATTGCCAAAACTTCTGGAACAATTTCTGGATTTAAATTAAATACTGGAGACAAGGTTTCTCTCGGACAAGAATTAGCAAAGATTGATGATGTTAATTCTGCTTCTTACAATCCGGCAAATTTTAATTCCTCGCAAATAAAACAAGCCAAATTAGCCGTCAATCAAGCGCAGGCAGCTTATCAATTAGCCAGAACCAACTACAACAATCTGTTAGTTTCCTCAGTTAAAGATTTGAAGGCAGCAGAAATTGCTCGCGATCAAGCTGCTAAAGGACAGGAAAATTTGGCGCTCACAACTGCTGAAAGTATTAAGAGTGCTAATTTAGCTTATGAAACTTCGAAAATTGCTACCGAACAAGCTAGACTGTCTTTGGAAAATCGCAAAAAATTAAACATCCAAGGAGAAGAAAGCACCGAGACTAATGCTGATATTGCCGCCGATTCCGCCGCTAATTTATGCGGCACAACAATTTCTAATGTTAATGCTTTGACTGGTTTTGATGAGGACAACACCATTTCTATTTCTTACAAAACTAATTTGGGAGCTCTTGATTCAGCAACTTATAGTAAAGCCAGCGATTCCTATCGCCAGGCAAAATCGGCCTACAAAAATTATTTGCAAAAAGAATTTTCCAGCACTGAAAACAAAGTAAACGAAACAATCAAATTGGTTCAATCAACCAAAAATATGATTGATGACGTCAAGATATTATTTGAAAAATCTGTTTCTTCCAGTAATCTTCCACAAAGTTCTCCGACTGGCGTTTCTTTGTCTGGTTTGCAAACTAGTGCATCTTCTTATCAATCGCAAGTTAACGGTGCTCTTAATCAAGTAAATAGCGCCAAACAAGGACTTTCCAACACTACTTTAAATAACGACAACTTACTTGTCACTCTGGAAAAAGCCTATGAATTAGCCAAGCAACAGGAGGCTAGTGCGCTGCAGGCCTTGAAAAATTTGAATACTGGAAATACCAGCCAAATTGATCAATCACAATTTGTTCTTAGTCTTGCTCAAAATCAATACGATAATGCCAAAGTTAAAATTGAATCGCAAATTGCCGCCGCCAAAGTTCAGATGGAAAATTCGGAATCGCAATACAATAACGCTTTATTAAGTTTGCAAAGTCTTTATGATATTCATTCAGTAGTTTCTCCAATCGAAGGAACAATCACTCAAAAGGTTAATAATGGCGACACGGTTTCTGCCGGCCAAGTTGTTGCCACAATTAGTCAGACTGAAAAAACCAAGGTAAAAATATTTGTGGAGCCAGAAAATTTGGCTGATTTAAAGCCAGGTTTGCTAGCTTCTGTTTCTAATGGCGAACAAACAGTTGGCGGAATTATTTCTTCTATTTCTCCGCAAGCTGATACTTTAACTAGACGCTTTCCGGTGGAAATTGTTTTAGAAAATGCTTCTTCTTTGTATCTCGGGACAGTTGTAAATGTGAAAGTTGTGATCACTAAATCAGTCGCCGGTGAAGCGGGCTCTATTTTATTGCCGCTTTCTTCGATTGAAATTGGTCAAAATGGTGATCAAGTAATGATTGTTGAAAATAATCAAGCCAAAAAAATTCCAGTGGAAGTGATTAGTGTTTTGGGGGATTTAGCAAAAGTAAGAATTAATAATTATCCTCCGCAAACGCTAATTATTATCGAAGGAAACAAATTGGTTCGAGAAGGCGAATTGGTTGCTTTTACTTTTGCCGCCTCTAAAAATATTCTTCCTCAGCAAAAATAATAAATTATTATATGGATTTTAAATTTAACCTTCATCAACCGGAAAATTTTGATGATTTGCCGGAATTGTCATTGGAAAATTCTCCAAAACTGGAATCTGGACACAAAAATTCCGACCATCTTTATTTGGAAAAACTAACTTTTGATCCAAATTTACGGAAGAGCTGGTTAAATTTTTTCATTACTCATTTTCGAGTAGTAATCATGATGATTATTATTTTGACTGGTATTGGTATTTATTCTTTTTTATCTTTGCCGCGCGAATCCACGCCGGAAGTAAAAATTCCAATTGCCGTGGTTATCACTTCTTATCCAGGAGCTTCTCCTTCCGATATTGAAGAATTAGTTACCAAAAAAATTGAAGCAAAAATTTCCGGAGTAAGCGATGTTGAAAAAATTACCTCCAAGTCATCAAATTCAATTTCCATGG
>CAZXPO010000075.1:0-2234 GCA_964643165.1 uncultured Gammaproteobacteria bacterium
GTTTATCAACAAACCGAGAATTGGAATATCCTGGCTTGGTGGTTTCTGATTCGGAAGCAAAAATTATTGCCAAAACTTCCGGCACAATTTCCGGTTTCAAAGCAAACGCCGGAGACAAGGTTTCTTTGGGTCAAGAACTGGCAAAGATTGATGATGTTAATTCCGCTTCTTATAACCCAGCAAATTTTAACTCTTCACAAATCAAACAAGCTAAACTGGCGGTTAATCAGGCGCAGGCAGCTTATCAATTAGCCAGAACTAACTACAACAATCTATTAGTTTCTTCGGTAAAAGATTTGAAAGCAGCAGAAATTGCTCGCGATCAAGCGGCGAAAGGACAGGAAAATTTAGCGCTCACGACTGCTGAAAGTATTAAGAGCGCCAATTTGGCTTATGAAACTTCAAAAATTGCCACCGAACAAGCTAGGTTGTCTTTGGAAAATCGCAAAAAATTAAACATCCAAGGAGAAGAAAGCACCGAGACTAATGCTGATATTGCCGCCGATTCCGCCGCTAATTTATGCGGCACAACAATTTCTAATGTCAATGCTTTGACTGGTTTTGATGAAGACAACACCGTTTCTATTTCCTACAAAACTAATTTGGGAGCTCTTGATTCAGCAACTTACAGCAAGGCTAGCGATTCCTATCGCCAGGCAAAATCGGCTTATAAAAATTATTTACAAAAAGAATTTTCCAGTACTGAAAATAAAGTAGACGAAACAATCAAATTGGTTCAATCAACCAAAAACATGATTGATGATGTTAAAATATTATTTGAAAAATCTGTTTCTTCCAGTAATCTTCCGCAGAGCTCTCCAACAGGCGTTTCTTTATCTGGTTTGCAAACCAGCGCCTCTTCTTATCAGTCGCAAGTTAACGGTGCGCTTAACCAAGTAAATAGTGCCAAACAAGGACTTTCCAATACCACCTTAAATAATGACAACTTGCTTGTCACTCTGGAAAAAGCCTATGAATTAGCCAAGCAACAGGAAGCTAGCGCACTGCAAGCCTTAAAAAATTTGAATACTGGAAACACCAGCCAAATTGATCAATCACAATTTGTTCTTAGTCTTGCTCAAAATCAATATGACAATGCCAAGGTTAAAATTGAATCACAAATTGCGGCCGCCAAGGTTCAAATGGAAAATTCCGAATCTCAATACAATAATGCTTTATTGAATTTGCAAAGTCTTTATGATATTCATTCGGTAATTTCTCCAATCGAAGGAACAATCACTCAAAAAGTTAATAATGGCGACACGGTTTCGGCTGGGCAATTAGTGGCCACAATTAGCCAGACCGAAAAAACTAAAGTAAAAATATTTGTTGAACCAGAAAATCTTGCTGATTTAAAACCAGGATTACTGGCGACAGTTTCTAATGGCGAGCAAACAGTTAGCGGAATTATTTCTTCTATTTCACCGCAAGCTGATACTTTAACCCGCCGTTTTCCGGTGGAAATTGTTTTAGAAAATGCCTCTTCTTTATACCTCGGCACGGTTGTGAATGTGAAAGTCGTTATAACCAAATCAGTTGCCGGTGAAGCAGGTTCTATTTTATTGCCGCTTTCTTCGATTGAAATTGGTCAAAATGGTGATCAGGTGATGATTGTTGAGAATAACCAAGCCAAAAAAATTCCAGTAGAAGTGCTTAGTGTTTTGGGTGACTTGGCAAAAGTAAGAATTAATAATTACCCCCCTCAAACCTTAATTATTATTGAAGGAAATAAATTAGTTAGAGAGGGCGAACTAGTCGCTTTCACTTTTGCCGCCTCTAAAAATATTCTTCCTCAGCAAAAATAATAAATTATTATATGGATTTTAAATTTAACCTTCATCAACCGGAAAATTTTGACGATTTGCCAACGCCGTCATCGGTGGCGCCTGGACAACCGGAATCTGGCCACAAAAATTCCGATCATCTTTATTTGGAAAAATTAAATTTTGATCCAAATCTACGGAAGAGCTGGTTAAATTTTTTTATTACTCATTTTCGAGTAGTAATTATGATGATTATTATTCTGACCGGTATTGGTGTTTATTCTTTTTTGTCTTTGCCGCGCGAATCGACGCCGGAAGTAAAAATTCCAATTGCAGTAGTTATTACTTCTTATCCAGGAGCTTCCCCTTCCGATATTGAAGAATTAGTAACAAAAAAAATTGAAGCAAAAATTTCTGGAGTAAGCGATGTTGAAAAAATTACCTCCAAGTCATCAAATTCAATTTCCATGG
>CAZXPO010000076.1:0-2157 GCA_964643165.1 uncultured Gammaproteobacteria bacterium
GACCAAAGAACATTAGCCACTAATTGGACACCGAAGAAAAACAAAGCTGATTGACGATACTCTTTGTCTTTGTCTTTCTTCTTTTGATAGCCTTGATCCCAGACCAAAAACAAGGAAATACCCATTAAAATAAAGAGGAGTGTCCAGACTGGAGCAAACAACCAGCTCGGCGGCTGGAAAAAAGGCTTGTTTAAAAGTGGATACCAGTCGTTCAAAGAGGTGGAATTGGCTAATGAACCAAGAAAACCGGCAAAAAGAGTGATTGTCAAAGAAACAATCAAGCGCCAAAAGCGGCGATATTTTTTCATATAGTTATTTTTCAACTACCGCCATTCGATATTCAATACGATGCCCTTTTATGTCGTATAGCTCCATCGATGGCGCTGATTGATAATTATGTTCTGATAAATATTTTGAAAATTTTGGATAAATTTTTAGAACCCCAAGAGTAAAAGAAATTTTGTTGCGATAAGGAAACTCAGCAGTGATATATTTTACAACCGGAATACGTTTGATTTTTAGAATTGAAGAGTTTTGAATCTCCGGCAGTCGATCTAGTGACTCATTGGGCAAAATGCAACCAACATCACTGCGCAAACTTTCTTTTGCCACTTCTTGCGGGTTGTCATAATAAATACCAAAACCAATCGGACAATCAACACCAAAACTATTTTTCAATTCTTGATAGACTGCATCCATTGCCGGACCGGATTGTTGATAATCGCCAATTCGCTCTTGATAAACAAAAGTTTCTCCGCCGACATTTTTTTCAACCAGTTTTGTTGAATTAAAAAGGCCATAATAAATAGCAGCAGCTAAAATTATAATGAATAAAGTACAAAAAATAATTAAAAGATTTTTTTTCATAGAAAAATATTAATATAATCATTTTAGCACAAAAAAATAAAAATCGGGAGAGATTTTTAAAAATAATAATTCTTCTTGCCATTAATATTTTTTTTCGCTACAATATTTTTTTATTAAGAATATTTTTATGAACAAAATTATCAGTCTTTATGGCCGTGCAGCGGCCGGAAAAACCACCCAGGCCAATCTTTTACACGAAAAATACGGCTTCTATCAATTTGGAATGGGCGAAAGATTAAGAGCCGAAATTGAATCTGGTTCTGAACTTGGAGAAAAAATAAGACCCTATGTTGAAGCTGGAACCCTGATTCCCGATGAATTAATGGAAAAGACTTTGGGTAACGTTTTTGTGGAAACAAAAGAAAGCGGCTTAATGTTTGATGGTTTTCCAAGAATGATCGGCCAAGCCGAAATGATGGAAGAAGCCTTGAAAGATAGCAGTTCAGAATTAGACTTTATGTTCTATTTGAATGTTTCCACCGAAGAAGCTGTAAGACGCATTCAGGCGAGAGCGGAAGCAACCGGACGTGAAGATGATAAAGATCCAGAAGTAGTTAGAATGCGTTTGTCTATCTTTGATCAAGAATCAGGCTCCGTTTTGGATTATTACCGCCAAGCCGGAAAATTAATCGAAATTGATGGCGAAAAAAGTATTGAAGAAATTTTTTCAGAAATCTGCGCTATTATCGAAAAATAAAAAAACGAAAAAAACCGCTATAAAAATGATAACGGTTTTTTTTATTTCTCGGATAAATTACTTGCCAATTCCAAAAAAAACGATGATAATCTTATTATGCAAGTACCAACTAGAAGGGCGGATAAATTACCGCGCCAAAAATCAGACCCACATATTACGCCGGAAAAATTTCAGGAGCTTTCGGCTACCCTAAAAAAATTAATTGAAATAAAACGTCCACGTGAAGCGAGCGAAGTAAAACGTCTAGCTGAAATGGGGGATTTTTCAGAAAACGCCGGATATCAAATGGCCAAAGGAAGGTTGCGCGGAATTAATAGAAGAATTGATGAAATTAGCGATTTATTAAAAAGAGCCGAGATAATTATTCCAAATAATAACGGAGTAGTGGAATTGGGGAACTTGGTCACCTTGGAGCGTAATGGAAAAGAAAAAAAATATCGCCTGCTCGGCTCAGCCGAAACTGATCCAAACAAAGGAATTATTTCCCACAATTCCCCGCTCGGCAACGCGCTTCTCGGTAAAAAAATCGGCGATCAAGTTGAAGTCTCACTAGAAGAAAGAAAAATAGAATACAAAATTATCAATATTGAATA
>CAZXPO010000077.1:0-2076 GCA_964643165.1 uncultured Gammaproteobacteria bacterium
CCATGGCGCCAATGGCTCAAATCTTGGGTTTGGACGGTGCTTTTGGCCGCTCTCGGCTTTGCCTTAGTAATGGGTCTTGCCAAATTTCCTTTTCCTCAACCAACCAAGGATTTTTCCGCCTCTTCTTTAACTTCCAGAGCGGAAATAAACCCCAACGAGGCAGCAACTGCTTCTCGTTGGGCGCTACTTCCCGAATTATGGAAAAAGATTAAATCTGGGCCAATTTTTGGCTCAGGGTTTGGTGCCACGGTAACTTACCAGGCCAGTGATCCAAGAATTTTGGAAATTGACCCTTCCGGAACTTACACCACCTATGCTTTTGAGTGGGGCTGGCTGGATTTGTGGTTAAAATTAGGATTTTTTGGGGTCTTATCCTATATATTTTTACTGCTTGTGATTCAAAAGGATAATCTAAAATCAAAAACCGCTCCCGGCAGAGCCTTTGTGGCTGCGTTAATTGCCTTAACAACCCTCAATGTTTTCACCCCTTATCTCAATCATCCTCTGGGTATAATGTTTATTATTTTAGCTTCACTTTATCCAGTTTTTAGAGATTGACTTTTTTGATTTTTAGGAATAGTTTTAGATAAACAGTAAAAGTAAATTAAAAAATAAATAAACCAAAAAATTTTTAACCATGGATGATGTAATTAATTTCGGCGGGAAGAAAATATTTCAAATGCAAATAGCTTTTTTCCAAATAATCCACCTGGCCAAAAATAACTGGGTGATTAGAGCAAGTACTTGGGCAAAAAAATTTTTTGCCGAAGAACACTTTGAAAACAAAATAGAAGCCTTAGTTCGTCTGGAGCAAGTCTCAATTTCTTTTAAAGCTCTTTTTAATGCCACGGATTTTGAAGATGCGGTAATTCAGGGCGACTATGTAGTTTGCCTGGCCATTCAAGAGAAAGACGACAAATGGCAGCTAGGTGTTTCTTTTGTTAATCAACAAATTCTTTATGCTTCTTTTGACTCTTTTAGAGAAGCGGAAAGGGAAATGAAAAGAATTATTAATAAAGCGGAAATTTATGACGCTATCGAACTCCTGGGAGCTGCTTTTGTCCGCGACAAAATAGTAATCATTAAAAAAGATGAAAAAAAGAAAAAAATAAAATTATTTTTTGTTAATGGAGATTATTTTGAAATCTTTTTTAAAGATAAAAAAGAATTAGAAGCGACTTGTGAAGAAATTATTAATTTTTCTTATCCCAACGAAGATCAGGAAGGTTAAAATTTGGGGCCGGACTATTTCGCGATAGCCGGCTTTTTTATTTGACAAAATTTAATTCTAGTGGTAGCTTGAAAGGTCAATTAGTACATTAAAAATCATATAAAACAGGAGATATTATGAAAAAAAATGAAAGAATTCTACTTGTAATTGGATCAAGCTTTGTATTTTTAGATAGTATAAGCTTTTTCTTCTTAGACCCCAAAGACAACTTAACCCTTATTGTTGTTGGCTCAGAAAGGGCTTCTGATGTGTCTTTTGAAACAAAAGAAGAGGCCGAAAAAGAACTTAAGAATTTGATAGAGAGATTAATAATGCAAAAAAACATTGTTAATTTTGCTGGTAAATATCTTGTTTCTGATAAAATTTCTTTTTTGTCTCTGGATGTCAAAGAAAATGGCAAAAACGGAGAGCGTGTATTAAAAATCTTTTTTGAAAGTGGTGCATTTATCGATGAAGAATTTTTAATGAACAAAAAAAAGGAAGAAGAAATAGATCAGCTTATTTCCGATCTAAGGTTAGGAAAAATTTTCAAGATTGGTGAAGAAATCACAATTGCTTTTGATAAAATAGTAGGCATGCATTTAGGATTTTTAGAAAATCAGCAGTCAGGTCTATTTATTGAAACAAAAGGTCACGAAATTCCAATTATGGGATCGCCAGAATCTTTGGGGATTTTAATAGAAGGGATTTATAATTTATCCAAATTTGAATCAGCGCCTGTTTTTTCTTAAAATCTAAAATTATCCTCTAAGCCATCTATTCGTAGATGGCTTTTTTCTTTGTGAAATCTAGTATTGTCTTTTTTTTGTTTTTCTACTATATTAAAAGCTATATTTAGCTAATTA
>CAZXPO010000078.1:0-2042 GCA_964643165.1 uncultured Gammaproteobacteria bacterium
AGAAGAGTGGCTAAAACTAACTACCGAAAATGAAGCAATTTAAAAGCCGTTGTCTTATTCAGATAACGGCTTTTGTTTTTTTTACTTTGAGATGAATTTTAGCATCTCTTCTTTTTGGTTTTTAAGTTTTTTCTCCATTTTTCTAATTTCCTTCACCAGATTAAACCTAGTGTTATTTTCAATTTCGTCTATTTTTTCATCCTCACGGGACATCTTAAATTGTAAATCTGGATAAATGGGTGGCTGGTAATGAATACCTGCTTCTAATTCTTGATTTTGGCCAACAACCACTAAAATTTCTGATACACGATTTTTTGGACTGCTCATTTTTTCTCCTTTTTTTATTTGTTAATGAAAATTATTTTATGCTATAAAATTAATATAAAAAAATAAAAAAGTCAATTAAACCCTAAAAATACCCAAAATTACAAGATTATCCTTGCCACTTATATAAAATTAAAAAATCAACTTTAAATCTTCTTCTTAAATTCCTCAATTTGAAATTCAAAATTTTCTTTCTGTACTTGTTTGGTTAATAATTTCAAAAACGCCTTTGCCGGAAAACCAACCACTTTTTCAGCGCCCAATAAAGTTTTTTGTTCACCTTCTCCGCCCTGAGTAGCAAAAAGCGCCCAAGACTTAAATTCACTTTTGTAATTTTCCAGAAAAGCGCGGATTGGGCTGGAAATTGTCATGGCCCAGACCGGAGTACCAACCAAAACCAAATCGTAATCTTTTAGATTGTGAGCGATAGGATCAATCAGAGCTAATTTTTTAAATACCGCCTCCCTGCCGGAATTCATATATCCCTTTAAGCCGGAACGATTAGCTGGATCCTTAATGCCTTCAATATCAGCGCCAAGAACTTCTGCCAATTTCTCGGCTAATTTTTTGGTGGTGCCAGTGCGGGAATAATAAATAACTAAAGTTTTCATAAATTCCAAATCAACAAAAAAAGATTTTATTCAAATCTTTTTTGCTAAATATTTTTCAATTTAAATCACAATATTGATTAATTTTTTACTGACGTAAATAATTTTTTTGATTTCCTGGCCACTCACCAATGCGGAAATTTTTTCTTTTTCCAGAGATAATTTTTCAACCAATTTTTGATCAGCGTCAGACGGAATCATTACTTCATCACGAATCTTGCCATTAATCTGAATCATGATTTTTATTTCATTATCCAGAGAATCAATTAAATTTTGGTCATACTTAGGCCAGCCCTGCAAAAAGATAGAATTTTTATTTCCAAGATTATGCCAAATTTCTTCACAAAGATGCGGAGCGAATGGTGAAAAGATTGTTAATAATTTTTGATAATCAGCAAGAGAAATTTTTTCTTGCTTTTCAAATTCGTTAGCCAAAATCATTAAGGCGCTAATGGCGGTATTGAATTTGAAACCATCAATATCGTCGGCAACTTTTTTGATTGTTTGATCAACTAATTTTGCTATTTTTTTATCTTCTGATTCCGAAACAACCTTGTTCTGCAATTTCCAAACTTTATCCAAAAATCTTCTGGCACCGACAACTCCTTTGGTATTCCAAGAAATGCTTTGAGAAAAAGGACCCATAAACATTTCATAAACTCGTAAAGCATCAACGCCAAATTCAGAAATAATATCTTCTGGATTAACGACATTACCCCAGCGCTTACTCATTTTGCGGCCATCCTGCGCCAAAATCAAACCAACATGGACCAGTCTCTTGAATGGTTCCTTGGCAGTCACAACTCCCAAATCGTGAAGGAATTTGTGCCAGAAACGAGCATACAACAAATGTCTGGTAGCATGTTCGGCACCGCCAACATAAAGATCAACCGGCAACCAGCGTTTTTCCAAATCCGAATCAACTAATTTTTGATTATTTTTTGGATCGATGTAGCGGAGATAATACCAACTAGAACCAGCCCATTGCGGCATTGTATTAGTTTCTCGACGTGCCGGACCACCGCATTTTGGACAAGTAGTATTCACCCATTCAGAAATATTGGCTAAAGGAGATTCGCCAGTGCCGGATGGTTCATAATTTTCTACCAA
>CAZXPO010000079.1:0-1974 GCA_964643165.1 uncultured Gammaproteobacteria bacterium
TGAGGTTGTCCAATAGAAATTTGGTGAGTCCGTATGAGGCAAAAATAACTGCCATCCCTATTACTGACCAAACAATAGCATCCTTTCCTTTTTTTATTTTGTCTTTTGAACCAGCAGAAGTCATCCAGATAATACCGCCATAAATAAACATCACTAAGGCGATTGTGCCAACCAAGCCAAGGATTACTGAAATGATGCGACCGACCAAGGTGTAGACAGTGGTGCCTGTTCCAAGGGGATTGGTGAGAGTCATGGATGCGCCAGAAGTGGATTCTTTGTCTGCTAATACTGGACCCGGGCAGAGACTAAAAGAAAATAACGACAAAATTAATACTAACAAGAAAAATACTTTTTTCATAAATGTTATTATAAATATACTTCAAATATAACACAAAAATAAAAAAACAAAAAGGGACTTAATATAAAAATATTAAGTCCCGTGTTTTTAATTATTAATGATGGTAATTTTTACGCATTGATTTTTTAAAGATTTAATTTTAAATCTTGCCAAATTTCGCGAAGGAATAGGTTCATTATCCCATCCTTTTACAACCTTCCCGTCATCAAATATTATAATCCACCGATCGTCAGGCGAGCCTATTCGATAACGAACACTTTTATTTGGCATCTCCAACCACCCCGTTTCTTCACCGGCATTCATTTTAAAATTATAAACACCGATATCTAGAATTCTTGTTTTATCAGAATTTGTTTCAATTATTATTGACTCATCTTCCTTTAAACTTTGATTCTGAGATGTTTCAAGATTAGTTTTTTGTTCTTGATGTCTATCTCGACCAAAAAACCAGATTGACCCCCAAGCCGCCAAAATTAAAATTAAAATAGAAATGATCCATTTTTTTGGAATTCTTCTTTTTTTCTTCTTTTTTTCGGAAGACTTCGGTTTTTCTTCGACAACGTGAGAATCTAAATAATCTTTCCCGTCGTTATCTTGAGTGGATAGAAATTCTCTTGCTTTTTCCATTTTAAGCCTCCTTTTCTTTTTGGTTTTGATTTACAGCATGAGCACCAACAGCCAGTTTGGCTCCAGAACTAACGAAACCTTCGGAATCAGTAATAACTGTAGTAGTACTTTGTAGGCGTTTAATGTTTTCTAGGACTAAATATTGTTCTATAGTAAGACCTGCTTCTTCTAGATGTTTCGCAAAAGCTTGACCTTCTGCTTCGGCTAAAGCTATTTTTCTATCCGCTTCTGTTTTAGTTTTTACTTCAGTAATTTCTTGGTTTTTATCAGCTATTATTTTTTCTTTTTCCAGTCTAACAATTTCAGCCCTTTTTTCACTTTCCTCTGCAAAAACTTTTTCTCGCTGTTCCGAATCCTTTTTTTGAACTTCAATGTCAATAATAGTGAGCTCTAAAACATCTATTCCATACTTTTTAAAGTCTTCAAAAACATCTTGTTCTTCGCCGGATTTATATTCTGAAAGAATTGATAATAAATTTAGACCTTTTTTTTCTTCAAGTAATTCATCCAAACTCCATTTGGCACAACTTTTTCTCAATGCTGCTTCGCATTTATCAACCACCTCGCCTTGATAGTCTCTAATTTTATAAGCAGCAGCAATTGGATTTTCCATCGCAATCTTAATTTTTGCTATTAAATTCACCGAAGTTCCTTTAACATCGATCGGATATTGGTCGTCTTTGTTAACTTTTTTAAATAATTCAATTCTCATATCACCCAAATAATAAGTAATATCGTTATGAATTTTAAAAATATTAAAATAAGGGAAAACAAAGTGTAAACCTTCACGAATAACTCCTCGACTATTCTCGATCGTGTCATCATCTTCGCCAATAAATTCACCAAAACATTCCAACAAGGCAACATTTCTTTCTTTAATAATTACCCTAGATTTATAGATTGTTTTGCGAGCGTGAGAAATAAATATACCAATGCAGATAATTAAAATTGCCCACCAAGCATTTTCAAGAATAACCACTCCAATTGAG
>CAZXPO010000080.1:0-1965 GCA_964643165.1 uncultured Gammaproteobacteria bacterium
GTTCCGACCACCCCTTGGCAGGAATAGAATTTCAACGATATTGGGAAAAACGAGCCTTTCAGGCAGGTGGCGGCGAGTATTTGGCGCCAGCACAATTGGTCGGTGATTTCTTGGAAAATAGACCATCAAAAAAAGCGGGACGGATTCAGCCCACTTATCCGCGCGGGGTTTCTTTTGGTTCCTTGGATGTTTGTTTGCCAGATTTTGTGGCCGAAAGTTTGCGCAAAGCTTTGTCTTTGATGGAGAAAAAAATCAAAGGCTTTGCTCATCCGGAGGCAGTTTTGACTGGTGTGGAAACTCGCAGTTCTGCCCCAGTGCGGATTGTCCGCGGTGAAAATAGGGAAGCAAATATCTCAGGAATTTATCCGGCCGGTGAAGGTGCTGGTTATGCTGGCGGAATTGTTTCTTCGGCGATTGACGGCTTGGCCACCGCGGAAATTATTGTTGAGAAGTATTTGTAATTTGACAGCCATTTATTAATAATATACACTGGAAGTTAGATAAAACATAACTCCAAGCTAATATTATTTATATGGACAATTTAATTGCCAAAATATATCAAACCTCAAAAACTGTCTTAACCAATATAGACCTAGCTTTGATTTGGCAAGAAAATAATAGCAACAAACTAAAAGCCAAAACTTCTTATTACGTAAAACAACAATCTTTACTTCGCTTAACTCGAGGTGTTTTTGCGAAAGATAAAAATTATAATCGTAAGGAGCTAGCTACCAGTCTATATTCTCCTTCTTACCTTAGTTTTGAAACGGTGTTGCGTGAGGCGGGAGTAATTTTCCAACATTATGAAACAATTTTTGTTGCCGCAAAATGGCCCAAGACTGTCACTATTGATAAACAATCATTTTCTTTTAGAAAACTTAAAGACGAAGTGCTTTTTAATCCGTCGGGTATTTTAATTAATGATAATTATAGTATTGCTACTCCGGAAAGAGCTTTTTTGGATATGATTTATTTATTTCCAGATTATTATTTTGATAACCTGAGTATGCTAGACTGGACACTGTGCGCAAAGTTGGTAAAAATTTATAAAAATAAACAACTAGAAAAGAGATTTCTTAAGTACCGCAAAAATTATGCTCAATAGAGAAAAACATCAATTAATTATGGGCCAGATTTTGAGAGATATTTACAGCGACATTTCAATTGCTCCTTTTTTGGGTTTTAAGGGTGGTACCTGCGCTTATTTCTTTTATGCGCTGCCGAGATTTTCGGTAGATTTGGATTTTGATTTATTGTCTATCAGTGAGGAAAATAAGGAATTGGTTTTCAAAAAAATAATTACTATCCTGAGTAAATATGGGCACATAAAAGATCAGCGGGTTAAGAGATTTACAATCTTTGCCTTACTTTCTTATGGTGACGAAGATCACAATATCAAGGTTGAGATTAATGTTCGAAAAATGGTAAATAATATTAAGGACTGCTATGAATACAGAGAATATCTTGGTATTCCAATGTTTGTTGCCAAAAAAGATTATTTGTTCGCGGGAAAAATTTCTGCTTTAACTTTGAGAAATGAATTAGCGATGAGGGATGTTTTTGATATTCACTACTTTGCAAAAAACAATTGGGGAATCAATGCCGAAATGGTAAAAGAAAGAACCGGAAAAACACTCAAAGAATATTTGGGGGATTGTGTGGCTTTTGTTGAAAAGATAAAAGACAATCAACTTTTGCGAGGCTTGGGTGAGTTAGTTGAAGATGAAAAAGAAAAATCCTGGATAAAAAAACATCTAAAAGATGAGGTGGTTTTTATGTTGAAAAATTATCGGTCAGTGCAGAAGTAGAAAATTAAGTATGTGCAAAAAATACACATACTTATGCAAAAAATGCATAATGCAAATTCATGTAATTATTTACATCATATGATGTAGACTTTTACATCAATCAGATTTGCCCTCATTCTCTAAAAAGTGTATAATATAAAAGTAAAAGAAATAAAAT
>CAZXPO010000081.1:0-1949 GCA_964643165.1 uncultured Gammaproteobacteria bacterium
TTTGCCAATATTAAGAAACGGTGATTGCTTCTACTGGGCAAGAGGCAGCAGCTTCTCGGGCGCAATCAACGTTGTCGCCGATTACTTCTGATTTTCCATCATGATTCATGATAAACACTTCCGGGCAAAGGCCAGCGCACATTCCGCAACCGACACATTTTTCTTGATCTACTTTGATACTCATATTGATTTTTTTATTAATTACCTTCTAAGTATAGCATATAAACTAAAAATAAAAACCCATTTTTGGACCAATAAAAGATGACTAAAATAGAAATAAATCCAGCAATAACGGCGAAGGTTGACACTTTGTCGGATGTTTGCTATTTTTAGGATGTTATTCAATTACTATTTATTTAAGAAAAACTGACAAAATACTGATTTTGTTTGGTTTGCGTCTAAACGTATGGCACATAAGAAAGCCGGCGGCTCTACCGCGCTGGGTCGAGATTCACAAAGTAAAAGATTAGGCGTCAAGCTCTCCGATGGCCAACATGCCAAACCGGGTGCAATTATTATCCGCCAACGCGGCACCAAATATCATGCTGGTACCGATGTTCTTCGCGGCAATGACGACACTTTATACTCCGCCAAACATGGTTTTGTGAAATTTACCACAAAAAAATTAATGAAATTTGACGGTTCCTTGAAAGAAACCAAGATTGTTCATGTCTTGCCTTCAAAAACTGTTGATGGAAAAGTATTTACTACCATTCCACCAAGAGCAAAAAAAGTTGCTGGCAAAACTGCCAAATAATTTTTCAAAATTTAAAAAAAGACCGTTCGCAAGGACGGTCTTTTTGTTTATCTTTATTTAATCGGCATCTTCAAATATTCTTTTCTTTTTTCTTCTGCAAAATGTTCAATTGCATAACGCAAGGTGGTGCGAGGCATTTTTTTGATATTTTTTTTCAAAAAATTTTCCAAATCTTTTACGGAAACTCGTTTGCCGGACTCTCTTAACATCCAGCCAACCGCTTTGTGCATTAAATCTTCTTGATCATTCAAAAGCATTTCAGCAAATTCAAAAACTTCTTGGTTGCTTCCCTTTTTAATAAAAGCAAAGGTTGCTAGAATAGCAATTCTTCTTTGCCAAAGATTTTTGGCCTGCGCCATTTTTCTTAACAAATCCAAATTTTCCGGATAGCGAACACAATAATCACCAATAATATTTGGCGCGGTCAAATCAACTAAATCCCAATTATTTATTTTTTTGGCATTGGCGAGATAAAATTTAAAAATCTTTTTACGTTCTTGATCATTTTTTGCTTTATTGTAATTAGCTACCAAAATTGCCAAAGCCACCATTCGAACTTCATGATATTTGTTTGCTAATAAAATTTTGATTTCATTTAATGGCAGGCCGGCAAATTCTTTGGCTACTTTTCTGGAAACTGGCACCGTGAGGCCGAGAAAAAAATCACCTTCACCATATTGCCCCGGTCCAGTTTTGAAAAAATATGACAAAACACGAGCTTTTTCTTCGTTTTTTTCTTTACTGATTGCTTGCCAAACTGCTTGGGCGGTTCTTTTGTTTTTCATAAAAATTAATAATGATATTCTTTGCCAGTTAGAATCAAGGTGGCGCGGTATAATTGTTCCAATAAAACAACCCTCGCCAATTCGTGCGGCATGGTTAATTTGGAAAGTGATATTTTGGAATATTTTTTTCTCAAATCTTTATCCCAACCCAAAGCACCAGCGACCACCAAGACTATTGGCCCATTTATTTTTTCCAAAGACTGAGCGAAAGCCACTGATTCCGTCTCTATCCCTTCTTCGGCTAAAAGAAAAATTTTGGCACCTTTTCTTTTTTCTAAAATTTCTTCAATTCTCGTCGCCTCTTCTTTTTTGGCTTTTTCTTTGGCGCCTTCATTAAAAGCAGACGCTTTTAATTCTAATAATTCAAAACGAGCAAAAGGTTTGATTCTTTTTTGATATTCTTCAGC
>CAZXPO010000082.1:0-1939 GCA_964643165.1 uncultured Gammaproteobacteria bacterium
TGAATAATTTGTTTGACATAAATCTTATTTTGCATAAAATAGGAATCACCGAGGGTTGGCAGGTTTTGGAAGCTGGTTGCGGACAATTCGGCCATTTTGTTTTTCCTAGCGCAAATTTAGTTGGTAAACAAGGAAAAATATTTGCCGCCGATATCATAAAAAGCCATCTAGAAGAAATCGATCGAAAAAAAAGAACAGACAACTTACCACAAATCACCACCATTTGGACCAATCTAGAGCTTTGGCAGGGAACAAAAATCCAGGCAGGCACTTTGAACGCCGCCCTTCTAATTAATACCCTAAACCAAGCCACCAAAAGAAGCGATGTCCTAAAAGAACTAATCAGAACCCTGAAACGAGATGGTAAATTATTAATTATTGAATGGAAAGAGCACGATCTTCTTTTCGGTCCAAAACCGGAAAAAAGAATCAGTCGAGAAAATTTAAAAAATTTAGCACCAAAACTAGGACTAAAATTAATCGAAGAATTTGAAGCCGGTCCAATGCATTATGGCCTAATCTTCAAAAAAATCTAAAAAATATGGAAAGATTTATTTCATGGCGTTACTGGCTAAACTTGAGACCAGAACCACTAAGCACCTCAACCTTCAAAATATTTGGCGCTTTTGTCGCTATTTTACTAATCACCAGCATTGTTTCTTATTTTCTCAAAACTCGCCAAGGGGCGAAAAATGGTTTGTGGTTGAAAATTTTTAACTTTTCTTTCACTAATGCCTTACTAGGAATTTCTTTAATTTTCTGCAACTACGAAATCATCCCTTTCTTTACTGCCCGTTTTTTTCTGGCCTTTTGGCTAATCGGCATGATTATTTGGTTGGTTTTTTTGCTTAAAGAATTCAAAAAAATACCAAACAAACTTCAAGAAGCCAAAAAAGAAGAAGAATTCAAAAAATACTTGCCTTAATCAAAAAACATTTTTTATCTTTTAACCTTTAAAAACAGGCAATCGGCCTGTTTTTTGTTTTTTTATGAATCATCAAAAAATATTGGGCAAAAGAGGTGAATTAGCCGCCAAAAATTGGTTAATCAAAAACAATTATCAAATAATTGCCACCAATTTACGAATTAAAAATTACGAAATTGATATTATCGCCAGAAAAAATGGTTATATTGTATTTTTTGAAATAAAAACTGGTAATTATTCAGAAAGTGACCAACCTTTAAAAAACACCCAGCTGCAATCCCTGAAAAAAGCCAGATTAATTTATTGTCAAAATAATCATTTATTACCAGAAAAAACTCGTTTGGATTTGATTATTCTTACCCCAAAAGGAAAAACTGCCAGACTGGAATGGCTAGCGAATATTAGCCTTTAAATTGTTTGTTTTGTTTTTTCCGATATGCTACAATGAAAGTGTCTAAAAAAAATAAATCTAGAGAGGTGGTGAAATTATGAAAAAATTCTCAAAATTCTTATTTTCGTTAATTGCTTTGTCTTTGTTAGTTTTACCAATGACAACAATGGCTACTGCTCCTAACGCAGATGACTTAGGTCTTAACAAGGTTGGTAACAATATCAAGCTTGCAAACACAGATCCAATCAACACAGCCACAAACCTTATTAACACTGCAATGATGTTTTTGGGCTTAATCGCGGTAGTAATCATCTTGGTAGGTGGTTTCAAATGGATGACTGCGATGGGTAATGACGACAGCATCAAAAAAGCAAAAAGCTTGATGACTGCCGGTGTAATCGGTTTGGTTATCATCTTGGCCGCTTGGGGTATTGCTCGCTATGTTGTTTCCACTCTTGCCAATTCAATTGGTGGAACCACAATTAGTTAAACCTTTTCGATCCTCATCTCTGATGGGGGTCGTTGTTTTGAAAGTAAATCTTGCTTTCAGAACAACGATATAATTGAAATTATGAAAAAGATTTTCTTTTCTTTGTTTGCTTTTTGCTTATTAACTTTACCTT
>CAZXPO010000083.1:0-1903 GCA_964643165.1 uncultured Gammaproteobacteria bacterium
AAGCTGAAAGATTCGGCCAAGATATTAAAGGAGTAAAAGAATCTGTTTCTGAATTACCAAGCCAAAAAATTCTTTCTTTTGTGATGGCGATGGCGGTTGTTGGCAATGCTGGTGATATTCACATTGAACCAGAAGAAAATGAAGTAAAAATCCGCCTGCGTATTGACGGTGTCATGACCGATCTGCTCAATATTCCAAAATCTTCTTACATTCCATTATTATCCGAAGTAAAAATTTTAGCTGGCTTTTCAACCAACGAAAAAAGAGCCACTATGGACGGACGTTTCACGGTTTATTTGCCAGAAAGCAAAAAAGCTGACTGTCGTCTTTCAATTATTTCTGGCGGCTACGGAGAAACTATCGTTATTCGTCTGCTTAGCAATTCAGCAGCTTCTCTCTCCATGGAAAATTTGGGGATTACTAATTATTCCTTAACTGCTTTCAAAAAAGCACTGAAAAAAACCAAAGGAATTATTATTACTACTGGTCCAACTGGCAGCGGAAAAACCACCACTCTTTATTCTGCTTTAAATACCTTGAACCAACCAGACGTCAAAATCATCACTGTCGAAGACCCAATTGAATATCAATTGCCAGGAATTATTCAAACCCAGATTGACACCGCTGGCGGCTACACTTTTGCTGCCGCCATGAGATCACTTTTGCGCCAAAATCCAAATATCATGATGATTGGTGAAATTCGTGATCATGAAACAGCAGAAATTGCGATTGAAGCTTCAATGACTGGACATTTAGTTTTATCAACCATCCACGCCAATAGCGCCGCTGGCGCTATCTCTCGTTTTTCCGGATTAGATATTGATCGTTCCTCTTTGGCAAATTCTATTGAATTTTCCATCGGCCAAAGATTGGTGAGAAAAGTTTGCCCACATTGCAAAAAAATTCATACGCCAAGCGAAGAATTATTAGTGGAAGCAAAAAAAGCTTTGGCGGAAATAAAAAATCCAGAAGTAAAAATTCCTTCTGAATTAGTATTTTATGAAGGAGCTGGCTGTCCAGAATGCGGCGGCTTGGGCTACAAAGGACGAGTTGGTTTATACGAAACTATCGAAGTCACCCCAGAGATTCAAAAATTAATTCAAAATCCAAATACTACTGATTACGAAATAGAACAGCTAGCGATTACTAACGGCACCGTAACCATGCTTCAAGATGGCATTCTCAAAGCTTTGGCTGGAGAAACTTCTCTCCAAGAAGTATTTAGAGTAATTTAAATTTTATGATTAACAAAGATTTTATCAATCAATTAAAAGAAGATTACCGCGCTAAAGAAGGCGAGAGACGACAAATAATTTCCCTTTCCAATAATATTTTATTTCACTCCAAGAAAGCAATTTTTGCCCTCCATCGCCACGACCTAGAAACTGCCGAAGAAAAACTGGAAGAAATGGAAAATGAATTACTCAATCTGGAAAAAACTTTCAGCATCAAAAGAATAGAAGAGGAGGGTGCTTATCGAGCGGCTATTGAAGAATACACCGAAGCCAAATTATTGTCTTTTGCGATTAAAGGTGAAGAAATAGATAAAATTAAAAAACTAAACCTCAGTACTGATGCTTATTTAGGCGGTATTTGTGATCTTCTTGGGGAATTGGTCCGTGTTGCCACTAATGACGCCGCAGCGGGCAATTTTGATCGTGTCGCTGAAATAAAAGAGCTTGCTGAAAATATCATGGATCAACTAATTGATTTTGATATGACTGGATATTTAAGAACCAAATATGACCAAGCTCGCGGACATCTGAGAAAATTAGAACAGATGGCTTACGAAATAAAATTAAGAGTTGGCAAATGAAAATTGCAATTTTTTCTGATAGCCATGACGACTGGCAAAATTTGAAACAATTTCTAAGTTATTGCGATCAGCAAAAAATAAATACTA
>CAZXPO010000084.1:0-1892 GCA_964643165.1 uncultured Gammaproteobacteria bacterium
AATATTCGCGATAGTCCATGATGGTGTAGTTCAATTCCCGACCCAAGTCTTCCTCCAGTTCATTAATCAAAGGAATGAGCTTGTCACGATTGAAGCGGCCCACTAAAAGAATATCGGTTTGAGATTTTGGGTTGCTTACCAAACTGCCGCTTAAAATGAATACTTTTGGTGAACAGGTGGATCTGATTTTTTCGATAAAGGCATTATTGGAAAGAATCTGCGACTTTACCATAAGAGCTTTCAGTTCTGGAAAAAGAACAAAGTCTTGATTGACGTGATAATATTTTTTTTCAGTCTTACTTCGATCTTTTTCTTCTGGATCGGAAGAGCCTTCATCGCAGGAAAGCAGGCCAAAAGACTGGAGATTCTCCAATTCTCGGCGGATAGAATTGACTTGCATTTTTAAGTCTCGAGAAAGTTGGCGCAAATAAAACTTCTCGTCCTGATTGAGGACAAAAATTTTTAATAATTTTACTCTCGCTTGAGATCCAAATAATTTGGTTAGCATTTGTTTATTCACTGCTTTGTTGTATAATAATAATATAACAAGCGACCAAAAGCGTCAAACTAAAAATTCAATTGAACTTAATTTTTTATGTACAAAATTGCTCCCTTAATTCTTAATTCCGGAAAGAAAAGCGGCGGAGCCGGCCAAATCTTCATTGCTCAGCCAGATGCTCAAAAAGAAGATTCCGCTGGAAAACTTTTTATCCTCTTTGAAGCCATTGGCAAAAGCGCCGATTTGAATCAAGTTGCCGATTTCTTGATTGCTAATCTGAACTACTATTACTACGAAAATGAAAAAATTGCCCTTTTGGGGTCAATCAAAGATTTGCGACCAGAAAATATTTTTGAGAGCGCTCTCGCCAAAACAAATTCCGAATTTTGGGAGTGGATTAATAATGAAAAATTATCTTTTAACCCGCGAGAAGCCAGCATCACCGCAGGTATTGTTTTGGAAAAAGAGATTCATTTTTCCTCCTTCGGTTCAAACCGCATAAAATTAGTATACAGAAAAGGCGGATCCTATGAAATTGTTGACCTCCTAAAAAACGAACCGGAAAATGAAGGAGGAGATAAAATATTTTCTTCAGTGATTAGCGGCCAATTACCTTCCGATTCTTCTTTTATTTTAAGCAACGAAGCTCTTCCTGAGTATGTTTCTGAAGAAAACTTAAAAGATATCGTCTCAAAATTATCGCCAATTAGCGCTTCCGAACAGCTAAAAAACTATTTGGCTGCTTCAAATTCTTTTGTTCCCTTTCTGGCAATAATCATCAAGAGTACCAAGCTCAATCTTGAAAATAGAGAAATTAGTTATTCCGATTCTGCCAGCGCCCACACTTCCATGAATAACTTGAACTACACCGAAGAAAAAACAGAACGCCTTCTTTCGCCAATCGGCACAATCAATATCAAAAAGGGCGTCAAAAAAGCTGGTAGTTTTTTGGAAAAATTCATGCCTCGCCCAAAAAATCCAGAATTAAATCAGAAAAATATCTCAAAAGAAGAAGCCAACAAATCACCCTTGATTTCTCCAATTAGCGCTGGTCCACAAAAAATAGGAATTTCTGAACCAATGCGCCGCCGTGCCGGAAAAAGTAGAAGCTCTGGAACAAATTTTGAAATTATCAAAGTTATTTTCCGAATAATCGCTATCGGTTTGAGAAATTTCTTAAAAATTTTCCAGCTCTCATTCTGGAAAAACGCTCCAAAAAAAACAAAAAATTGGTTTTTTGCCCTGAATCTCCAGCAAAAAATTCTAGCGGTAATATTAATTATTGTTTCCCTGTCCTTATTAACTAGTCTCTTTTTCACGGGCAATCTTAACAAATCGCGCCAAGAAAAAAAGATGGCAGAAAATATTATTACAAACATCAAAGCACAAGAAG
>CAZXPO010000085.1:0-1873 GCA_964643165.1 uncultured Gammaproteobacteria bacterium
GTCCTGTTTTTTTGTTTTTTAAAATGATAAACTGTATAGTATGACAATCAAAGAGCTGCGACAAAAACTTAGAGAATTTAGAAAATATCCAGGTACAGAAATGTATCCAGCATCTCCAGTAATTCATCCTGGTTTTCCAAATTGCTTTAACCTTAGCTTTGCCGAGTATGAGTTTTTAGAAAAATTTGGTCAATATCTTTATTGTGACCAAGACTTTATTTACTCCAAAATTCAGCCTTGTGTTAGGCACCATGATTGGGAAGCGATAAAGTCTGACGAAGAAAATCGTTATCGTTATCTGAGTCTTTTCGAAATGTCTGACGGTGGAGGGTTGGTCTTATTAAAAGACAAAAACAAACAAGAAGATGTTGCAAAATGGTCTATTAAATCTTTTATCGATTTGATCAAATTTCTTGGTTTAGATATTGCTAAATTAAGAGTTTCTTTTTTTAAAGAAACAAGTATTTTTGAAGCCACTGGTGGCAAATATAATATTGATAAAATAATTCCGACTGATCCCACAATTGATTATTGGAAAGAATTAGGTATTAAAGATGAACAATTTATTCCGGACAAAACAAGGGATACATTTCTGTCTTTAAGAATTTTTGGCCTGCCAACTCCATGGGGCTATAGAAATGAGTTGTATTATGAACATCAAGGAAAATTGTTAGACATCGGCACAGTTGAGCATATGAAATACGAGCCAATTTTTAATGAGAACGAAGAAGTTTGCGACATTAAAGATTATCAGCACTCTTTGAGTGTCTGCGGTGTTGGAGTTGAACGCCTAAATATAGTTATAAATAATCTCGATAATGTTTGGGACATAGACACCATCAAGCCCTTGATTGATTTTGTTTTATTAAAAGCCAAAAATAAAGACAAAATTCAGGCGATGATTGGAATTCAGGCTCTTAGAGCGATAAATCAAATAATAATAGATGGAGGGATTTATTCGGCACTAAACAAAAAAAGAAAAGAGGTTATAAAAGTTTTTTATTATTCTTTTTTTGAATCTTTAGAGAAGTTAGAAATAATTTTTAACAAAGAATTGATGATGGAATTATTAAACCTAAACGCAACGTTGCAAGAGAACTCAATATTGTTTGAAAATAATGTAAATTTGGTTTTTGGCGAATTTTTAGCCAGATATGAGATGTTTTTAACTGTTTTTGGCAAGCGTAAATAAAATATATTCCAAAATGATTTAAAATGAGTGTTTTTTTGCAAACTCTCGTTTTTTGTTTGACTTTTTATATTATTCTTGCTATTAGTATTAATGAAAAGCTAACAAACTTTTAATTTTTTTATACCTCAATGCGTATTAAATGGCGTAAAGCCCAACCAGTCAAACCAACAATCGTTTTTCGCAGCAATGCTCAAATCAGAGTTCCGGAAGTTTCTTTGATTAATGAAGAAGGCGAAAATATTGGTACTATTGAAACCGCCACTGCTTTGCAGATGGCTGTTGATGCTGGCCTAGATTTGGTAGAAGTAAACCCAAAAGCCAATCCACCAGTAGTTAAAATTATGGATTTTGGCCAATTTCGCTACGAAAGAGAAAAAAAGGCGCACAAACAAAAATTACAACAGAAAAAAGTGGAAACCAAGAATATTCGCTTGTCAGTTAGAATTAGTGAACACGATTTTGATTTCCGTTTGAATCAGGCTGAAAAATTTTTGGCTAAGGATAACAAATTAAAGATTGAAATCATGATGCGCGGCCGCGAAAAACAGTATCCACAAAAAGCAATGGATTCTATTAATCGCTTTATTAATGCCTTAAAAGAGCGCGAAGGCCTAACTATTGAAGTAGAACAACCCTTGACAAGACAAGAAGGAAGATTTAATATTATACTGTTCAATAAGA
>CAZXPO010000086.1:0-1870 GCA_964643165.1 uncultured Gammaproteobacteria bacterium
TATTGTGCGCTCCTAATAATTTGATTTTGAAAGTTCCGGCTTGTCCAAAAATTTTGAAATATTGCTGGCCATCTTTGATTGTTGCGCCATAAGCAGTGAGAATTCCTTTCTCGCCCCAATGTTTGGCTTCAGCAGAAGTGGCAACAACCGCATAAGGAAAAACTCTTCCCTGACAATACTTCGCGGCTTCAATTGCCTGTCCATCCTGAACATTCACCACCAAAAATCCACTCTTGGGAATTTTTTTTACAAAATCTATAAATGCTTGGAGATATGATTTTTTTGTTTTGTAATAATCTGGATGATCGTAATCAACATTATTCAACAATACTCCTTGCGGTGCAAAATAACGCAACTTGTTGCCGTATTCATCGGCTTCCGCCACAAATAATTTTGATTTTCCGGAAATAGCACTGCCTTTGAATTGTGGCACGCGCGCTCCAACCAAAACATTCGGCTCCAAACCGGCTTTGTGAAGAACATAACCAAGCCAAGCGGAAGTGGTGGTTTTTCCGTGACTACCGCAAACTGCCACGCCGTGATGAGCACTAAAAACTGCACCAACGGCTTCGGAAAAATTAAGCACCAAGGAATTTTTGAATTTGGCCAAGACGGCGACTTCCTCATTATTTTTTTTGTCGTAGGCAATAGAATAGACAATCAAATCGACTGGCTTGACTTGTGTCGCCTTGAAACCGGCAAAAACTTCCACGCCAGCATCACGCAAAACTTTGTCGGTCATAAAAGTTTCCGACACGTCTGAACCAGAAACAATCACTCCTTGCTGACGCAAAAATTGAGCGAGCATCGTCATTCCCACACCCTTGATGCCAATAAAATAGGCGGATTTAATTTTTTTGCCTTGAATATTCATAAATTTTTTCTGCGAGAAATTCGGCAGCGCCGGGTTTTATCATTTTTTTAACTTCCGTTGATATTCTGTTTAATTCTTCTTTATCTCCAAAAAGTTGATTTATTTTTTCGATAAATAATTCGGCACTTAATTCTTTTTGGGACAAAACCACAGAGGCATCTTTGAAAAGATTAGCGTTGTCTTCTTGATGAGAATCTGGAATCGGAATCAAGATTGCCGGCTTGGCCAGCAAAGATATTTCCGACAAAGTGCCCAAACCGCAACGAGAAATAATCAAATCACTAAGCGCCATTAATTTGATAATTTCCGCGTGCGGCAAAAAATCATAAGCCTGATAATTAATTCCATCATCCGCCTTTCTTTTGCCACTGCCGCACAGATGAATTATTTGAAATTTTTCCTGCAAAACCGTTCGGCTTTCTTGGACTAAATTATTTAGATAATCAGCGCCTGTTCCGCCGCCAGTAACCAAAATAATCGGCAAAGAATTGGTCAAATGATATTTTTCTTTGGTCTGCGCCAAATTTTCCTGAGCGTTCCGCAATTCTTCTTCATCGAGCGGGTTACCAATCCAAAGAGCTTTTTTGTAGTCTTGTAAAGATTTTTCAAAAGTTACCGTTCGAGAAGAAGCAACTGGGGCGATCATTTTGTTTGCTAGCCCTGGGCGAGAATCTTGTTGATGCATTAAAACTGGAATGCCCAATATTTTCGCCGCCCAAGCTGGCGGAACTGCAACAAAACCACCGGCAGAAAACAAAGCGCGCGGGCGATATTTGATTAATAAAAAGAAAGCTTGAAAAAAAGCAAAAATAATTAAAAATAAATCACTAAAATTTCGCCAAGAAAAATAACGGCGGAATTTTCCGGATTGAATTGCCAAATATTTGATATTCAAGTCAGCTTCTTCATTTTTTACCAAAGAAAGTTCAGGACCAGAAACGGTGCCAAAAAACAAAAAATCTACTTCCGGATGGCGACGCTTCAAAACTCGCGCCA
>CAZXPO010000087.1:0-1825 GCA_964643165.1 uncultured Gammaproteobacteria bacterium
TTATCCATGGCATTTTTTGGTTTTTAATGTATGAGCTAATCTTAGGTATTTTTTTGGAAATTGTCAAATAAAAAACCCTTGCCTAATTGGCTAAAAAATGTCATGATACCAAGTTAGATAAAATAACTTTTTCTCTTAATTTATGAGCATTCCCGTGCTTCAACATTCCCAAATAAGAACTGCGTGCAAGCGCATTTTTATTTTTATTAAGTTTTTTAAACATTCTCCGTTTTGTAATTGTTCTCAAAACGCGATGGTTAGAAAAATTTACCCAACCAAGAAAATCTACACCACTCGCTAAAGTGGTTAAGGAAACTTTCTTGGGATGCATAAATAATTTTAAATGTTGTTTAAGAAATTCATCTAATTGAGATCGCAGATTTTCTAGATACTTTTTATCATCGCTTAAGAACATAAAATCATCAGCGTAACGAAGATAATATTTAACATTTAATTTACGTTTTACGAATTGGTCAAATTCATTCATATAAATATTAACCAACAGCTGGGAAGTAAGGTTTCCCAAGGGCAAGCCAACGCCAGTTTTTCCAACAGTGTTAAAACTATCAATCACCTGATTAAATAACCACAGCAAATCTTGATCTTCAATATTTTTTGCTAAAATATTTTTTAAAATTAAATGATCAATGCTAGCAAAAAATTTTTTAATATCACATTTTAAAATCCAAACTGTTTTATGGTTATTATTAGACACCTCCCTAGAAAATTTTGCAAGACGACGAAGAGCGCGATGAGTGCCTTTGTTTAGCCGGCAAGAATATGAATCATAAATAAATTTCTGGTCAAAATAATAATAGGTTTCAGAATATAAAAGATGATGAAGAATCCGGTCAGCAACGCCAGCCTTGTGAATATCCCGTGGTTTCGTGTCAGAAACTCTAAAAGCTTGATAGCCGCCATGGCGATAAGTTTTTTCTTTTAAAGAATGCTGGAGCTGGAGAATATTATTCATCAGTCTTGGAAAATATTTTTATTACTGCTTACCTTCCCGGAGAGAAAAAAACGGCTCAACTATCAATAGCTATACTAAAACTGGATAATCTAAAATTTTTTCTCCAATTAGCTTGGGAAAATAAATGTCTTTCTAATGAAAAATATACTACAATTTCAATTGGTCTAGATGAGGTTGGGCGAATGTTGGGCGGCTGGAAAAAGGGTCTGGATAATAAAACTCTCGCTTCAAGAACGAGAGAAATATAAATAGTTGCAGAACAACCACTCGATGACGATACTCGCCATTCCAAACGTTGTCATTCTCAAAGCGGTTAACATTGACATTCAAACCATCAGAATTCACATTCACATTAACCACGAAAAATGTGCAAAGTGCCTTCCAAGACACCACCGCCCTGATGTAAATAAAAAGAAGCGGCTGAATATTATTCGGGACCTAAAAGTCCACCAACACCAAGCACCAACTTGATATATTTTTTAATTAAAAATATTTTTCCTATTTCGTAAGCCGTAGCCGCCGAAAATCTCAAAAATATTTTTAAAGCACCTTGGCTCGCAAGGTTTGCCCAGCAAACTAAACAAGGTGATAATTATATTATAATTTAAAAAGCCCCTCAAGTCCAAAGAATATTAATTCTAAGGACCCAAGGGGCAAAGTTTCAAGGATTGATAACTAAGAATCCAAAGGGTCAAGTTGCGGAACAACCACCCGATGACGACACCCGCCAAGCCAAACGCGGACACTCACAAAGCGACCAACACTGACACCCAAACCACCAGAACCCACAGTCACAGCAACCACGAAGTATTCTTCTCCTTTTTTTGTTAAAAAGAAAGTGGCATATCCATC
>CAZXPO010000088.1:0-1806 GCA_964643165.1 uncultured Gammaproteobacteria bacterium
AAATATTGGCTAAAGGAGATTCGCCAGTGCCGGATGGTTCATAATTTTCTACCAATGGTAATTTGAGCGGTAATTCACTTTCCGGAACGCCAACCGCACCGCATTTTGCACAATGCACAATCGGAATCGGTTCGCCCCAATATCTCTGGCGAGAAAAAACCCAATCTCTCATTTTGTAATTTATTTTTTTTCGGCCAATTCCCTCTTTTTCCAGCCATTGAGACATTTTTTCTCGTGCTTCACTGGATGACAAACCAGTATATTCTCCGGAATTAACCAAGGTGCCATCTTCAACCATTGCTTCGTCATTTTTTTCTTCTAGACCTTCAATAACTTTTTTGATTGATAAATTATATTTCTTGGCAAAGGCAAAATCTCTCTCATCGTGAGCTGGAACCGCCATTACTGAGCCAGTACCATAAAATCCCAAAACATAATCGGCAACAAAGACTGGAATTTTTTCCTGAGTAAATGGATTGATAGCTTGAATGTTTTTCAATTCAACTCCTTTTTTTTCTTTTTGCAAATCTGTTCTTTCCAATTCGGTTTTGTTTTGTGCTTTCAAAACATATTCTTCAACTTCCGAATAATTACCAATCTGCGATTTTAATTTTTCAAGCAAAGGATGTTCTGGCGCAATCACCACATAAGTAACACCAAAAACAGTGTCTATCCTAGTGGTGTAGACAGCAATACTTTCTTCGCTATTTTCAATTGCGAATTTGAATTCCGCTCCTTCACTGCGGCCAATCCAATTACGTTGTTGTTCCTTAATAAAATCTTCCCAATCCAAATTTTCCGTATCCAAATCATAAAGCAAGCGATCGGCATAATCAGTCATGCGCAAAACCCATTGGCGCAATTTTCTTTGAACTACTTCGGTGCCGCAGCGTTCGCATTTGCCATCTTCCAAATCTTCATTAGCCAAAACGGTTTTGCATCCGGAGCACCAATTAACCGGCTCTTCCGATTCAAAAGCCAAACCGCGCTCAAACATTTTCAAAAAAATCCATTGTGTCCAACGATAATATTCTGGATCAATAGTGTTGATTTCCTGATTCCAATCATAAGTAAAGCCAAACATTTCCAATTGTTGCTTGAATCTTTGAACGTGTTCATGAACGAAAATATTTGGATTTATTTTGTTTTTGATCGCATAATTTTCTGCTGGCAAACCAAAAGCATCCCAACCCATTGGATGGAGAACGGAATATCCTTGCAGTATTTTTTGTCTAGCAACTACATCGGTGGCAATGTAACCTTTTGGGTGACCAACATGGAGACCGGAACCAGAAATATAAGGAAACATGTCCAAGACATAAAACTTTTCCCGGCTGTCATCGCGAGATAATTTATACAAGCCGCTTTCAGACCAGTTTTTTTGCCATTTCTTTTCAATTTGTTGGGGATCGTAATGACCGTGTTCGTTGTTCATAAAATAATAATTACCACTTCAATATACTATAATACCTTTAATTTTTCAATAAAATCTAGATAAAAACGCTATTTGATAAAATTGAGATAAATAAAATATAAAGTTGCAATATTTTCAGCTAATAACAGCGGAATTCCTATTAAAAAATACCATTTTTTAGTTTTGTGGTGAAACGTGAACATTCCGACATAAACCCCCAAGCTGCCAAAAATTGTCGCCAAAAAGAAAAGCATTCCCTCAGAAATCCTTTCGGCACCAGTTTTTTTTGACTTAATTTTATCAATTAACATCACTAAAAAGGCAAAAAGGTTGATAATCGCGAAAATACTGATAATTATGCGGAGTTGAAAATTAAGAGCCATAGATTTTAG
>CAZXPO010000089.1:0-1778 GCA_964643165.1 uncultured Gammaproteobacteria bacterium
GGCCAGAAAGACATGTTTTGTTAATCAAAGGTTACGACCAAAAGAAAAAACAATTTATCACCAATGATGCCGGGACTCGAAGAGGAGAAAATTATCGTTATTCAGAAAATGTTTTATTCAAAGCTATCCGCGCCTATCCAACCGGTTATCATTTGCCGATAAAAAAAATTGAGAAAAAAATGCTGGTAGTTGAAAAATAATTTAAACAATAAAAAAACACTCTCAGATTCCGTTGAGAGTGTTTTTTGTATTTTTACTATTCAATGCAGCAATTAACTAATTTCTTGACCATTTCACCGAGCTTCCCGGCAAAGCCAGTCGCTTTTTTTTCGGTGTTGTTAATTGCTTCGTCATCGATTTTTTTGATTCCCTCAGTATCCACTAGATTCATATTCAAGCCCCAGAAAAGGGAATAGAGCTCATAAGATTTTTTGAACATCTCTGCCGCTTCGTCTTCTTTTCCTCTCCCTTGGGCTTTTGTTCCCACTTCCATTAGGCGGTATGAGGCGGCTAGCAAGTGTTTGGAAATGCACCAGACTTCTCCTTCGTAATCTTTGATGATTTTTTTGAGCAGCTCTTTGCGCATCGCTCGAACTTCGTCCAATAAGCGGTAATATTTTTTGTCGCCGGTTTTGGCGCCGGTGAAAAAGAAATGTTCTTCAATACTGACCAAATTCATGATGGCGATGCTGAGGTCTTGGTCGGAGGAAAGATCAAGTTTGTGGTCCTTTTTCATTTCGTCTGCTTTTTCAATCAATTCGCTGATTTTTGCTAGTTTGTCTTTTTGCATAAACTTAATTTACTAATAAATAAAACAACAAATCAAGAACAGCCAAATTAATCACCGGCATAGCAACTTTTTGGAAAGGGAATTGGGCGTGTCCACCATTGTTTTTCTTGATATTATTATACCAAAATTCGGAAAAGATGAAAACCAAAGTCCCCAAAGCGATTCCTAAAGCTAACTTGTCCAGGCCAAACAAGGTTCGGCCAGCCTTGCCAATTAATCCTTGTGAAAATAAAGGAACAACAACTAATAAATAATACGCTAAAACGGTTAAAATGTTACGTATTTTCCAATGTTTTTGCCAAATCTTTTTTTTATTGAACCAATTAATATTCCACCAGGCAGTGGCGATTAGCATGGCGCCAATCCAAGAGCCGGAAATGGTGTCATCAATTCCCAAGTATTCACTCAACCCTAATCCGGCGCCGATTGCCACCACGCAAAGCGGACAAACGGCTTGAGCGCTGCTAGGAATTAGTAATACTGGTAAAGCCAGGGCTAATTTTTTTGGTTGGAATTTCATGATTATTGTTGTTTGAACCAGTTAATAATATCTTGATCGCCAATCAGACAATTTTTACCATCAAAAAGAAAAGGCACGCCGATCGAATCGCTTTCTAAACCGCAGGCTTTGGCCTTGCTATTCATTAGAGAGGCGTTTTGTTTGTTGCGATATACTTCTAAGTGGCGATATTTGATGTTGCTTGGATTTTTTTCTAAATAATCTTCAACATTTTTGCAGTGCGGACAAACGTCGCCGTAGAAAAGGATTGTTTTTGGCTGGTTAGCAATTAGAATAATCAAAACAACCAAAATGGTTAGCGACAAAAATAAAGGCCAAAGTTTTTTTAGCTTTTTCATAAAATATTTATTACCTTTTTATTATAACACAAGATATTTTAGAGCTCCAAACTTCGTGAGCTGATTTTTTCCCGACAATTCTTGATGAAATCTTCTTGGGAGAAAGTTTTGTTTTCTCGATTGCCATAGG
>CAZXPO010000090.1:0-1769 GCA_964643165.1 uncultured Gammaproteobacteria bacterium
CACGGATAATATTTTTTCTCGTGAGATTTGCGGCGGCCCTCATGTCAAAAATACTGAAGAATTAGGGCGCTTCAAAATTCAAAAGGAAGAATCTTCCAGCTCTGGCGTGAGAAGAATCAAGGCTGTCTTGACACAAAAAGATTAAAATGTTAGATTCGAAGTAGTTAAATAGTTATTAGAACCTTAAAAATTAATAAGAAATGAAGAAATTAAAAACTTTAGAAATGAAGAAATTAAAAACTTTGGCAATATTTATTCCAGAATCTGTGCCAAATCATGATGAGCCATTTATTGCTAAAAATTATTTTGTGATTAGTGCTTGTTCAGAAGCAAAGCCAAGAATTTGCTATATGAACGAAGAATTTAGAAGATTATTTTTGCCTTTTATTGAAGAGATGAAAACGGATGACGGTCCTTTATATGTGGGGAAATTACTCAGAAAATTTTGTGATTCAATAATAGTTGACGCAGAAGGATTTAGATCGGTTCGTCTTTATGATGTTTATTGGGCAATAAGCCAACAAGGAAGGGGCGAAAAAGGAGTTTTGCACACTAAAAGATTTTCTTGGAAAGCAAACATTTTTCACATTAAAGATTTGGATGGTTTTTCCCATTTTATTTTTGTCTCTTATGATAAGAAAAAGGATGGATGGAGCATCGTATCTAGAACAGTTGATTTCTTTAGTGATCAAAAAAGTCTATCGAAAGGATCTCATCTTTTTTGTAGAATTTTTTAAAAATTAAAGAAATATCCTTTTCTTCAAACAACTTATCAAACCTCAATATTCCAAAAGGAAATTGAGGTTTTTTTATAAAAAAAGAAACTTGGCAACGCCCTTGACATCATTTGCCGTTTCCCATATAATGTATCTGTATTAAATTTAAACAAGCTAACTTGTTTTATATTTTGAAGATTTTGATAAAATCATTCAGTTTTTATCAAATTTTTTTGTGTTAATGTCAAAGTCAAAACGAAATACCAGAGAAAAAGTAGAAACTGGTGACACTTTAAACGCCAAAGATTTCATCGAAATGCAAGGCGAGGTGTTGGAGTTGATGCCTTCTGCCGCATTCCGCGTCGCGATTGCTGGCGGCCATGAAGTTTTGGCTCATTTGTCTGGGAAGATGAGAATGAACAAGATTCGTTTACTTCCTGGTGACAAAGTAAAATTACAAATTAGTCCATATGATTTGACCAAAGGTCGAATCACTTATCGACTCTAAACCGTTTAATTAGAAATTATCAAGTTTATTAAATTAGATTTTATATGAAAGTAAGAGCGAGTGCGAAAAAAATTTGTAAAGACTGCAAGGTGGTTCGTCGCAAAGGACGAGTTCATGTTATTTGTAGCAACCCGAAGCACAAGCAAAGACAGGGTTAATTTTATTATTTTGTAATTATTTTGTATGGCTATTAGAATCGCAGGAGTAAATATTCCTACTGAAAAACGCGCACATATTGCTTTGACTTACATTTACGGTGTCGGCATCAATCGTGCACACAAAATTTTAGAACAGGCCAAGGTTAATCCAGAAACAAAAATGAAGGATTTTTCCGAAGCTGAAATCAACACCATTCGTGAAATTGTTGAAAAGCACAACACTGTTGAAGGTGATTTGCGCCGTGAAGTTCAAAGCAACATCAAGCGCTTAAAAGACATTGGCTGCTATCGCGGCTCACGTCATGCCAAAAACTTACCAGTTCGCGGGCAGAGAACAAAAACCAACAGCCGCACGGTTCGTGGAAACAAGCGCATGACGGCGGGGTC
>CAZXPO010000091.1:0-1763 GCA_964643165.1 uncultured Gammaproteobacteria bacterium
ATGTTTATGCTTTTTGGCATTCTTCGCAAATTGATGGTGGTCTAAATATTGCTAGCTATTCAAATGAAAAGGCAGATAAGTTATTGGAAGATGCTCGCTTGGAAGTTGATGAAAATTCTCGCTTAGAAAAATATCGTAATTTTCAAGAATTAGTTAAAAATGACGAAGGAGCTATTTTTCTCTTTTCTCCAAACTATCTTTATCTCCAAGTAAAAAAATTACACGGCTTTAATGGCACGACAATTATTGAGCCAAGTAATCGTTTTTCTTCTATTACAAATTGGTATTTGCGCGTTAACCGAAAATTTGTTTGGTAAGCGTCAAATACTCTCTCATATTTTATTAATTTATTAACTCAAAATCATTTATGATCAGTTTTAACTCTGGCCGAAATTCAGTTGGCGATTTGGTTTTTTCCAACCCTGTTTCCAATTCTGTTTCTAGCCAGCCAAAAACCGCGCAAACTCAGAGCGGCGGTTTTAATCGCCGCCGTCCTGCGGTAAGAAGTTTTCATTCAGAAAACAAGGAAAATAAAAATCTCAACAATACTCAATCGGCAAATCGTCGACCTTCTTCACGCACCACTCTGCGTCCAGTTTTGACACACAAAAATAATAACGGAAAATTAAGAGTGATGGTTTTAGGCGGCTTGGAAGAGGTGGGAAGAAATATGACCGTCATCGAATATAATAAAGAAATTATTATTATTGATATGGGCTTGATGTTTCCAGATGAAGACATGCCGGGGATTGATTATATTATTCCAGACGTCACTTATTTGAAAGATAAAAAGGACTGGATTAAGGGGGTAATTATTACTCACGGCCACTATGACCACATCGGCGGTATTCCACACATCATGGGTGAAATTGGCAATCCGCCAATGTTCATGGGCAAATTAACTGCCGGTTTGGTTCGTAAGCGCCACCAAGAATACAAAACCGCGCCAACTTTGAAGATCAAAGAAATTGATGATCATAGTAATTTCAAATTAGGCTCGGCATTTAGCATGGAATTTTTGCGTGTTAACCATTCCATCCCGGATTGTTTTGCGATTATTGTCCACACGCCAGTGGGAACAGTAATTCATACCGGAGACTTTAAAATTGATTTTTCTCCTGTTAACGACAAACCAGCTGACTTGAACCGCATCGCTCAAATTGGTTCCCGCGGGGTTTTGATGTTAATGGCCGATTCCACTGATGCTACTCATCCAGGATATCAGATTTCCGAATCAGCGATTGGCGATGAAATGGGAAAATTATTTGAAAAAATAGAAGGGCGAATTATTATTGGAACTTTTGCTTCTCAACTTTCCCGTATCCAAAAAATTCTTGATTTGGCTGCCAAGTATGGCCGCCGAGTTAATCTTCAAGGGCGTAGTATTAGTAGTAATGTGGAAGTTGCTCAACAAATCGGCTACTTAAAATTTAATCCAAAAATCTTGGTTGATGACAAAGAACTGCCTCGTCTTCCCGATAATAAAATTATTATTATTGGTACTGGTGCCCAAGGAGAAAGCAACGCTTTTTTGTATCGTTTAGTGCGCGGCGAACATCGCAGCCTTAGTCTCAAAAAAGGTGATACAGTTTTGTTTTCTTCGTCCGTGATTCCTGGAAACGAAAGAACTATCCAAAATTTAATGGATGTTGTTGTTCGTCAAGGCGCAAAAATTATTAATTATAAAATGTTAGACATCCATGCTGGTGGACACGCCAAGCAGGAAGATTTGAAGTTGATGATGCGCTTGGTGAAGCCAGAAT
>CAZXPO010000092.1:0-1736 GCA_964643165.1 uncultured Gammaproteobacteria bacterium
AATCCGGAAGATAAAATAACTTCAATCATTGGCACTATCTTGTCTTTTGTTGGCGTTGCTTTCTTGATTTTAATGATTTATGGCGGCATTCTCTGGATGACTTCTCAGGGAAATAATGATCAAATCAAAAAAGCCAAAGGAATCTTAATTAATGGTATTATTGGTTTGGTAATTGTTATTTTTGCCTATGCTATTACCGCTTATATTGGCAACACTCTCACCAGTTCTGGCACTTCTGTTACTCCTTCCCAACCATAATAAAAATGCTTAATTTTTTCACCAAAACTGCTCAGGCAGCTTATAATTTTGAAGAAAACAGTGGCCTAAAAAAAGCTGCTGACAAGCTTGGTTATTCAACCAATAATGTTTTTAATCCTGAAAACACAATCGCCAAAGGAATAACTTATGTTTTGTCTTTCTTGGGGGTAATATTTTTGATTTTAGCAATTTATGCCGGAATTCTTTGGATGACTTCTCAAGGAAACGAAAAAACCGTAGAAAAAGCCAAAGATATTCTAATTAATTCAGTTATTGGCTTGGTTATCGTGGCCCTCGCTTATGTTATTAGCTACTTTGTGGTCAGCACTTTTGCGACCGATTATTTAAATTAATTTATGGACAATCTTAGTAATGCTTTTAATAAAGCAGGAAATTTTGCCCTGAAAAGCGGCTACAATACCAACGGAGAGATTCAACCGGAGATTTTTATTGGCAATATTATTCAGACCGTTCTGCAATTTCTTGGCGTTTTGTTTCTTTGTTTTGTTATTTATGGCGGTTTTATTTGGATGACTGCTACTGATGAAGCAGAAAAAGTAAAAAAAGCAAAAAAAATTATCAAAAATTCAGTTATCGGCTTAGTTATCGTTGTTTTAGCTTATGCAATTAGTGCTTTTGTGGTTCAAAGTGTTTTACAAGACAAACTAAGAAATATTTAATATGAATAAAAAGGTTAAACAATTATTACTTTTACTCTTTCTTTCTCTTTTATTAAGCCTTCCTTATTTTGTTTTTGCCGCCGGCAGCTCATCTCCGGTTTCAGAAAATAGTCCTTTACAAAGAATGCAAAAAGTAGCTGAATCTTCCTATGAAACTGCTGATCCTGGTTCTTTAATGACTTATGCTGGTCAATTTATTTCTATTATTCTAGGATTATTGGGTATAATTTTTATTTGCTTATTAGTTTATGCCGGCTTTAACTGGATGACGGCCGCTGGTGATTCTGATGACGTTAAAAAAGCCAAGCTTACGATCAGAACTTCTGTGATTGGCTTGGTAATCACCATTTCCGCTTATGCTATTTGGCGATTTATTGCCGCTTATATCATCTAAACATATGAAAAAGATTTTCTTTTCTTTGTTTCTTATTTCTCTTTTCTTAATTGCCCCGCTAGCAAATGCCGGCATTCTTAGTCCGGAAATTAGAAGCAAAATTAATGATAACGCTGAACAATTCAACAATTCCGCCGGCTATGACACGAACACTGATCTTTTGGGGGTCGTTCGCACTATAATTGTGGCTATTTTGAGTTTGTTGGCAGTTATTTTCCTGGCCCTTCTAATCTATGCAGGCTTCAAGTGGATGACCGCTGCTGGCGATTCTGACGATGTCAAAAAAGCCAAAGCAACTATCAAAACCGCGATCATTGGTCTAGTTATTATTTTGGCTTCTTACGGAATAACCTATTTTGTCTTCAATCAGATGACCTTCTTCAGCGGAGCGACGCCAACACCAA
>CAZXPO010000093.1:0-1651 GCA_964643165.1 uncultured Gammaproteobacteria bacterium
GAGGTGGTTCATGGCACCGCCACTCCAGGAAGAATTTTAAAGTCCGGAGATATTATTGATATTGATTTGGGAATTGAATGGCCAGCCGAAGAAAGTATTCGTCAGAAATTTAATTTACCAAAAAATCCTCATTCTCCTTTGGGTGGATTTTTTACGGATATGTCCTATACTTTTCCAGTCGGAAAAGTTAGTAGTGCCACCAAAAAATTATTACAAGTCACTCGTGAATGTTTAGAGAAAGGCTTGAAAGCCATCAAGCCTGGTTTAAAAATTGGTGAACTAGGTTGGATTATTCAAGAACATGCTGAAAAGCATGGCTATGGTGTGGTGCGCGATTTGGTTGGTCACGGGGTTGGTTATTTGGCTCATGAAGATCCGGCAGTTTTCAATTATGAAATTCCTGACAATGATCCAGAGAATATTACTATTAAAGAAGGGATGGTTTTAGCGGTAGAACCGATGATCAATTCTGGTACCTGGCGCATCAAAGTAGACAAAGACAACAAATACACCATCAAAACTGCTGACGGCGGCATGAGCGCTCATTTTGAACACACCGTGGTGGTCACCAAAAATGGTTGTGAAATTTTAACTGCCGAATAATATGGCTGAAATGATAAAATATTTAGGAATTGATTGGGGCAGCAAGCGTTTAGGTTTAGCAACTGCTGATAGTGAAACCAAAATGGCTCTCCCTTTTCAGACTGCCGCTTCTTTGGGGGAAGTATTAATTTTAATTGACGAAGAAGAAATTGACGAAGTGGTGATTGGCCGCCCAGAAAAACTTTCCGGCAAGCCCGATGAAAAATTAACCGCCGAATTTCTCACTTTTTTAACCGCCCTCAAAAAATCATTAGTCATTCCAGTTATTGAATTTGATGAACGCTTATCCAGCAAAGCCGCTGATGCCCTTGGCGGTTCAAAAAAAATGCGTGCCGGCCGTGACGAGATTGCTGCTGCGATTATTTTACAAAATTACTTAGATGCCAAATCAAGAAACTAAAAACACACTCGGAATAATTATCAAACGCCGCCCGTTCAAGGAATATGATCGCGCGGTCGTTCTTTATACACGCGATTACGGAAAAATAAATCTGGTGGTGCGGGGCGCAGAACGTCCAGCCTCAAAATTAGCTGGGCACATTGAACCCTTTTCTTTGATTGAAGCGATGATTGTTCGGGGAAGACGTGATTATCTTGGTGCAGCTCGTTCAATTGATTCACGAATTACCGTTCGCCAAGACTTGAATCGCTTATTTTATGCCGGCGCCGCTTTGGCGGCTTTGGACAAATTAACCAAAGAAGAAGAACCAGATGCAGAATTGTTTTTTTTGACCGAAAGTTTTTTGGAATATTTGGACAAACGAACTAGCGATTTAAAAAAAGAAAAAGGAGAAATATTATTAGCGGCCTATCTTTGGAAATTACTTTCCGAATTAGGCTACACCCCAAGACTGGATAACTGTTTAACGTGTGGTTTGCCGATTAAATCTGAAGATAATCGTTTTGATGCTTTGCACGGCGGTTTGATTTGTCCAGTCTGTGCGGACAAAAAATTTCAAGAAAATAATGAAGTCTTGCCAAAAATTTCTCAAGAAGCAATTAAAATTATCAAATTTCTATTGAAATACGATTTTTACAAAATTGCCCG
>CAZXPO010000094.1:0-1599 GCA_964643165.1 uncultured Gammaproteobacteria bacterium
GATTTGATTGTCGGCAAAGATACGCATCTCGGCTACCTCAAACAAAACGAAGAATTCAAAAAAGACGAAAGCGCTTTTGAATACTTGGAAAGACAAAGCGGCAAACCGGAATGGGAAATAAAAAAATTAGCCGCTAAATTTGAATTGGGAAATGAAAAATTGACAGGATTAGCCGAAGCGCTTTCCGGTGGTTGGCGAATGCGTTTGAAGCTAACCGGCATGTTACTAAAAGAACCAAATCTTTTTCTGCTTGACGAACCAAGTAATTATCTTGATTTGCATACTATTTTATTACTACAAGATTTTTTACAATCTTATCGCGGCAGTTTTATGATCATTTCCCATGATCGCGAGTTCCTCAAACAAACCTGTGAAGAAACTTTGGAAATTTCCAACACTGGCTGCTATCATTATCCAGGAAATATTGAATCTTATCTCGCCTTCAAAGAAGAAAAACTCTCCACTCTCGTAAAGGCCAACGAAAGTTTGGATCGCCAACAACAGCATCTCCAAGAATTTGTTGATCGTTTTCGTTCCAAAGCTTCCAAAGCAAAACAAGCACAAGCTGTTATTCGCAAAATTAACAAACTGGAAAATAAAAGAATTACTATTGAACATCAGGCTGGTATCACTAGAATAAACATTCCAACTGTCACCAAAAGAAAAAACACCGTTTTAAAAATGAAAAAATTGAGTGTTGGTTATGGTGAAAAAATAATCATCAAAGATATTGATATTGATTGCCAAGCCGGAGAAAAAGTTGCCCTGCTCGGCTTGAATGGACAAGGAAAAAGCACTCTCATAAAAACCTTAAATCATCAACTAAAAACTTTGAACGGTTCTTTCCATTGGGCAAGTGATAGTAAAATTGCTTGCCACTCTCAAGAAGAAATGGAAAAACTTTCCGGCAAAGAACAAGCGGGAGATTTTTTGAGAAAATCAGCCGCTAACGACATTAAAACCGAAACAGTTTTGAAAATGGCCGGAGACTTTTTATTCAAAGACGAAGAATTAAAAAAACCAATCAGCGTTCTTTCTGGCGGTGAAAAATCCCGCCTGCTTTTGGCTGGCCTGCTTTTGTCCAAACCAGATGTTTTATTATTGGATGAACCAACCTGCCATTTGGATTTTGAAACCACCGAAGCCCTCGGTATGGCTTTGAACAAATTTAACGGCAGTGTTTTTTTCGCTAGCCATGACCGCACCTTCTGTAGTTTGGTCGCCACCGACATTATTGAAATTGAAAATGGCAGCGCCAAAAAAAGATATGAAGAATATGAAGAATATGTGGCGCGCCTAGAAAAAAAATTATTAAAAAAACCGGAAATAATTGAGGTTAAAGAGGAAATAAAAAATGAAGCAAGTATCAAATACCAGCAAACCAAAGAAAGAAGGAAAAGAATCCGCCAGCTGGAAAAAGAGCTGGAAAAATTGCAAAAACAAAAAAAGGAATTGTTGGAATATTTTTTAGAAAATTACCAAGATTATCACAAAGAAAAAAACGAAGAGCTTGATACGGTCAAAGAAGCGATTTGGCAAAAGGAAGAAGAGTGGCTAAAACTAACTACCGAAAATGAAGCAATTTAAAAGCCGTTGTCT
>CAZXPO010000095.1:0-1588 GCA_964643165.1 uncultured Gammaproteobacteria bacterium
TAAATCCTGATATTTTAATTTTTAAACCATTGAAAATCGGCTACATTCCGGAGGTAGTATCTGATACTTCTGATGTAGCGATTTCCGGAGAAGCAGGTAAAAATCCATTTCAAGACGCTTGTGTTCTTGCTAGAAAAGGAGATTATTCCAAGTGTATTGCTTACGGAGAGTCTCGTCCAAACAATCTTGTCAAAACCTCAGATGGTAAATACTACGTAACCCAGGCAACGAAAGAGGCTCTTGAAAAAGTTTTTGATTGTGTTAAACAAAAAAATGGAGGGAAAAATCCTTTTACTATTAACGATGCTTGGAGATCTGCAAAAAACCAATTGGACGCTAAAAAAAAATGGACCGATAAAGGAAAACCTCAAAACGCCGCAATTCCTTGCTGCTCAAACCATGGGATTGGTGAAGCTGTTGATTTGGCTGTTAAAGGCGGTATGACCTGGGAATATAATAACACTAGCGGCTTGAAAGAATGCATGAACAAAAATGGATTTTATGCAAATCTTTATCCAGCTGAACCATGGCATTGGTCACCTACTGGTCGATAAAAAATATATAAAAATATAAAAAAACCGATTTCAACTGAAACCGGTTTTTTGTTTGAAAAAATTTTATTTAATCGCTCATCCGATCCATTGCTTGATTGGCAAGCCCATCCGCAACAGAATTTTTTTCGCGCGGCACATGATGAAAACTAATTTTTTTAAAGCTCAGCGAGATATTGTGAACCTTTAGAAATAACGGCGCCAAATCTTTGTTCTTTACTTTATATTCTCGGTTTAATTGTTTGACCACTAATTCACTATCCAAATAACATTCCATCTCAGTTGCGCCAAGAGCTTGAGCTTTTTCTAGGGCCATAATCAAAGCACGATATTCAGCTTGATTATTTGTGGTCTCACCAAGATAGCGAGAAAGCTCTTCCACTATTTCGTTCTTCTCATTAAACAAAACTGCTCCTACGCCGGCTGGTCCGGGATTACCGCGCGCTCCACCATCAGAAAAAGAAATTAATTTCATATTTTTTTCAAATCAATAATTTTTAATTGCACTTCTTTGCGTCCATTAAATTCATTCCACTCGGCAAAGTATGCTAAGTCAATAAAATCACCGACTTCACAATGTTTGTACATATCAGTACCGCCAAAACAAATCGCCCACAAACTAAAACCATTTTCATCCGCCACTTTGAATTTGACGTGCTGGCCATCCAGGCCCATAAAAAATGATTCAACAATTTTCAAGCCGCGGCTAACAAATTTTGGCTGAGGATTGTGTTGTCCAAAAGGCGCTAACAAAGAAATCTCGGCCAACAAATTTTCGTTAACTGCCGATAAAGGAATTTCAATTTCAATTTTTAATTTTGGTGCTAAATTTTCATTACTTAATTTTCTAACAGCGATTTCTTCCATTTTTTTAACAAAAGCATCCAATTTTTCTTTGCTTTCCATACTGAAACCGCAAGCCATCGGATGTCCGCCATACTTGCCAATCAAACTGCTATCCGCCTGAGCGGCTTCTTCAATCGCTTCTATTAAATTAAATTCTTCAATGGAACGGCCGGAACCTTTGTAGCCATCTT
>CAZXPO010000096.1:0-1579 GCA_964643165.1 uncultured Gammaproteobacteria bacterium
AAGTAAGCATCGTCCTGATTCCAAGCTGGCTGATTATTATTAATATTAAATAACCCGCTTACTGTCGGATCAGCCGCAGCTTCGGCTGGCGGTAATTTGTTAATATAAGAACGTTCAAGCAAGGCAGTATCTTCACCAGCTAACAATTCTAAATTGTCATAGTAAAGATTAATTTTAATAAATAAAAAAGCCATCACTGCCAAAGATAAAGCAATGGAACAAAAAATAATAAACCAGCGATTTTGTTTTTTCTCTAGTGATTTTTCTTTGACTGCCGCTTTTTTTATCGGCGCTTTTTTTACTGACGCTTTTTTTATCGGCGCCTTTACTGTCTTATCAGTTTTTTTAATAATTGGCTTTTTGTTCATAATTATTTTTGCCAACTGGCGCTGTCTGCTTTCCAAATACTGCCGTCCTTGGCCATTTTTAAAGTTAACTCTTGATTAAAATAAGCACCAACAACACTGCCTTTGGTTTCTTGGCGTCTGGTCGTAATCACGATTTCTGCCTCCCCTTTGTTTTTGTCGAAACTTTTTGCTTCAGCGCTGACTGCCTTGGTGGTGATACCATAGTATTCACCGTTATTGCTTTTGGCTTCTTTTAAATCACTCAAATATCCTTCTGCCCAATCACCCATGCTTTTGGTCATAAAAATTTTTAAATCTTCAATGTTGGAATAGTTGGATTGATTAGAAAAAGATCCAAAACGTTCAGCAAAAGCCATAGCAATTTTTTTAACTGCTTCTTCGTCCTGTTCGATTTTTGGTTCTTTGGAAATATCAAATTTGCGATAATCGCGTGGAGCAGTTCCCGGAGTGCTGGTGTTGATTGGTTCGGTAATCGTGGCAATCTGGCTGCCTTGATTATCAACAATCGGCGGCACTAATCCTTGATCTTTATTTTTAATTACCAACCAAACCACAATCGCAATCATGATTAAGGAAATGGTGATAATTAAAAAACTAATCTTTTTTTTATTTTCCATCATATGTTTAATTTTTTAAAAATTCTAAAGACTTTCTTCTTGCTCGCGCAAGCTTTTTTCGTATTCTTTTTTGGCTTCTTCAATTTCCAACAACTGGCGCGGATCAGAAGTAATCAGCTGATCTTCTGAATAAGAAGCGACTACTTTGATTGCCACATGCTTGTTGCCGGCAAAAAATATTCCTTCGCCGACTCCGCATTCCAAAAGTAAATATTTTTCTCCTTCGGTTAAAATAAAAGTTTTTTGCACCAAGTCGATGGCCGCTGGCGATTGTTTGAATAGGATCTGCAAAGCAGAGTTGGTCACAATTGCTTTTCCATAAGGAGAGGCTAAAAAGTCGCTGACATCCTGGGTAATTGTGGTAACCCCAAGATAATATTTACGGCAACGTTTTACTAAAGCAAAAATAAACTTTGCCGAATCTTCGTTCTGCATCATCCACCAAGCTTCATCAATCACCAAAATACGTTTTTTGGTTTCACTGCGGACTACATTCCAAATATAATTAATAATTGTGTAGATAGCGATTGGGCGAAGTTCGTCTTCCAAATCGCGCACCGAAAAACAAATCAATTGATTGTTCATTTCCACGTT
>CAZXPO010000097.1:0-1573 GCA_964643165.1 uncultured Gammaproteobacteria bacterium
GTCAAGAACTAAAAATAAAAATTATCGCTGACCGAAAAGTAGAAATGGATTTTGGCACTGGCGCCTTGGGGGTCACTCCAGCCCACTCAATGGTTGATTGGCAGATGGCCTTGGAAGAAAATTTGCCAATCATCAAAGTTATTGACGAGGATGGAAAAATCTATGATGGTTTTGGTGATTATTCCGGTTTGAGTGTTTTAGAAGCCAGGGAAAAGATTGTTTCTCGTTTGCGAGAAAATGGCTTAATGATTAAGGAAGAAACTTTTAGCAATAATTTATCTACTTGTTATCGTTGTGATTCGCCAATCGAACCCTTGCCTTCCAAACAGTGGTTTATTGGCGTTGATCGTCCAGTTGCCAAATTCAACGGAAAAACTTTAAAAGAAAAAGCTTTGGAAGCTTATCAAAAAGGAGAAATTACTTTTTTGCCTGATCGTTTTGGAAAAAGTTTTGAAAGCTGGATGAATAATTTGCGGGATTGGTGCATTTCTAGACAAATTTGGTTTGGTCATGAAATTCCAGTTTGGTATCGTGGTGAAGATATTTTTGTTGGCGATGAAAAACCGGCAGGAGAAGGCTGGATTCAAGATGCTGACACTTTGGATACGTGGTTTTCTTCTGGGATGTGGACTTTTTCTACTCTCGGCTGGCCGGAAAATTTTCCAAACGGCAAAAAAATTGGTGACCTGGAAAGATTTCATCCGACTCAAGTTTTGGAAACTGGTTATGAAATTTTAACGCTCTGGGTTTCTAGGATGGTTATGATGTCTTTGTTCGCAATCGGCGAAATTCCTTTTGAACAAGTTTATTTGCACGGTACGATTTTGGATGCTAAAGGTAAAAAAATGTCAAAATCCAAAGGAAACGGTGTTGACCCTTTGGATGTGATTAATATTTATGGCGCCGACGCTCTTCGTTTGTCGCTGTTGATGGGGAGTACTCCAGGAAATGATTCGAAATATAGCGAAGAAAGAGTGGAATCAAAGAGAAATTTTATTAACAAACTTTGGAATATTTCTCGTTTTATTCTGGGCGGCCTTTCAGAAGAAGAAGCAGCTAGCCAAGATGTCTACAAAATTCCAGAATTAAAAACCTCTGCTGACAAATGGATTATTTCCGAGCTCAATCAAACTGCTAATTTTGTTCGCGAAAAATTAAATGATTCCAGTTTTTCTTTGGCTGCCGAAGAACTCTACGATTTTACTTGGAACAAATTAGCTGATTGGTATTTGGAAATTGCTAAAGTAGAAAAAAACAAAGACGAAATCCTTTCTTATTTATTAAAAAGTGTCTTAATTCTTTGGCATCCTTTTATTCCTTATGTTACCGAAGAAATTTGGTCCCAATTTAATGATGATTTATTGATGGTCAAACAGTGGCCGGAAAATTTTGGTGAAAATAATCCAGAAGCGGTTGTTCAACAAGCTTTGATTCAAGAAATAATTATCGCTATCCGCAATGCGCGTAGTGAAAACAAAATTGAACCGGCAAAAAAAATTGAGGCGCAAATTATTTCTTCGGAATATTTTGATTTCTTAAATTCTCAACAGGAAGTAATTAAAAATTTAAAAAC
>CAZXPO010000098.1:0-1554 GCA_964643165.1 uncultured Gammaproteobacteria bacterium
AGTATTTTTGACATGAGGGCCGCCGCAAATCTCACGAGAAAAAATATTATCCGTGCCAACGGTATAAACTTTTACTTTTTCACCATATTTGGATTCAAAAACTCCCATGGCGCCAGTATTTTTGGCCTCTTCCAAAGTCATTTCTTCACAAGTAACCGGAAATTTGCTTTCAATAGCAAAATTAACCAATTTTTCCACTTCCGCAATCTGTTCAGGGGTCATTTTTTCTGGATAGGAAAAATCAAAACGAAGACGTTCGGCGGTGATATTGCTTCCTTTCTGAAAAACCGCATCCCCTAATACTTTTCGCAAAGAAGCAAGCAATAAATGAGCTGCTGTGTGCAATCTGGTGGTTTCTTCACTATTATCCGCCAAACCGCCCTTGAACTTGCCGGCAGAGGCTGTACGAGACAATTCCTGATGCTTTTCCAGCTCAACCGCAAAACCAGCCTTATCAACGGTCATTCCCTTCTCATGAGCCAATTCTTCAGTGATCTCCAAAGGGAAACCGTAGCTTTGATATAAATTAAAAGCACTCACGCCATCAATAGCGTTGCCGGAAATTTTATTAAACTCCAACAAACCATGCTCCAAAGTACGACCGAATTTTTCTTCTTCTTTATCTAATTCAGAACAAATAAAATTCTCGTTATTTCTCAGTTCTGGATAATTTTTTTCATAATCACTAATTACCACCAAAGCTAATTCTTTCAACCAATTTTTTTTGCTGATTTCTAATTGACGAGCAAAACGCATTGCCCGGCGAAGCAAACGGCGAACAATATATCCTTGATCAGTGTTGCTTGGCGCCACTCCTCGTTCATCACCAATAATCATCACGGCCGCTTTCAGGTGGTCAGCAACCACTCGCATTGCTTTTTTGATTTCTGGGCTGTCTGAATATTTCTTGCCGGAAAGTTCTTCAATTTTGGCGATAATATTTTTGAATAAATCCGTTTGATAATTATCGCAATGATTCAAAACCGCAGTGACCCGTTCCAAGCCGAGACCGGTATCAACATTCTTTTGTTTTAACAATTCAAAAGAACCATCGGCTTGTTTGTTGTATTGCATGAAAACGTTATTCCAAATTTCCACCCACTTTTCGTTATCATCATTAAAAGAAGCAGGAACTTCTTCCGGTTTTCCGGCCCAATAAAAAATTTCGGTATCTGGACCGCAAGGGCCAGTGGTGCCTGCTGGGCCCCACCAATTATTTTTCTTCGGCAGTTTGGCAATTTTTTCCGCTGGCATTCCTAGCGACTGCCAAAGATTAAAAGATTCTTCATCAAAAGGAGCGTCATCGTCACCGGCAAAAACAGAAACGGCTAATAATTTTGGATCCAAATTCAACCATTCTGGAGAAGTCAAAAACTCCCAACTAAATTTGATTGAATCTTGTTTAAAGTAATCTCCCAAAGACCAGTTGCCCATCATCTCAAAAAAAGTATGATGGGTTTCATCGCCAACTTCTTCAATATCGTCAGTTCGGACACATTTTTGCGCACTAGCCAAACGAACTCCTCCTGGATGTTTTTCTCCCAAAAGATAAGG
>CAZXPO010000099.1:0-1552 GCA_964643165.1 uncultured Gammaproteobacteria bacterium
GGTGAAAAAATGCGCCCATAGTTCAATGGATAGAACACCAGCCTTCTAAGCTGGTCATGAGGGTTCGATTCCCCCTGGGCGTACTTTATTATAAATTAATTTTAAATTTATGAACGAAAATATTGATGAATTAGAAGATGAAGAATTGGAAGATTCTTGCGATTGCGCACATTGCCATCATCATTGTGGCAGTGAAGATGAAGAATTTAATGAAGAAGGCGATCGAGAATAACTGATAATTCGGTTGGATTAAAATAATGGTGCCCATGGTGTAGTGGTAACACAGCAGGTTGTGGTCCTGTTATCGAGAGTTCAATTCTCTCTGGGCACCCCATTTGGAAAAGATGAGTTTAAAAGCTCTTTTTTTCTTTAATGTAAGAAAAATAATAGAGTTTGCCAATTTAATAACCCAAATGTTATAATTATTTTGTATAAAGATTTGAATAATATGGAAAAATTTTTTGAAAATATTATAAAAGAAAACCAAGAAGAAGATGTTTTAACCCCAAAAGCCTTAATTGAAACTGGATTTATAAACAAAGAGAGGCAATCTTCTTTGGTTGAAAAAATATCTATTAATCCCGATTTCGTTGTTCGAGACATAAAAAAAGAAATCCCTCCTATTGTTGAAAAATCTAAGATTGTTTTTTTTGGAATCGATCATGCAAGTTCGATTAGTCATTTAAAAATTTCTGAATTTCTCTCTGTGTTACCAAAAAATAGAAGAATTGGGGTTTTTGTAGAATATCCGCCATCAATTCAGGAAAACATTGATGAATTTTTAAAAACTGGAAATTTTTTAAAGTCAGACGATAACACTCTTTATCAGAAAATTTATGACTATGTAAAAGACGGAGGTTTGTCACGTGAGTTGCCGGAAGACTTAACAGGAACCTTTTTTGACTCTCGGCCCGCTTTGATTGAGATGTTTCCTGTTTTAGAAAAAGCAAAAGAACTCAATTTAAACATAATAGCAGGGGATGAATATCATGATTCAAGTGTTGAGGATGACTCAGAAATGCTAAAAAGAGATGAGTCGATGTTTAAAATTTTAAAAGCATCAGTAGAGGAATTTGAAACAACGATTGTTGTTGTTGGTGCTAATCACTCTTTAAATAGTGACTACGAATTAGAAGTTGGTAGTTATCCGTATAAAACTAAAGAAAAAATCCCTTCAGTTGCTAAACTCTCAAAAGAATACTGGGGTGACTCGGAAGTAGTAAATTTTTATCTAGAAAATCAATTACATAATAATAGGTACGCAGAATCACAACAGGTAGTTTCAAGTGCCTTATTTGAAGCAATGAAAAAGTTTGCTGGTGATGGACAGAATGTGGGATTAAAAATTCAGGAAGGTAGCATTGATAAGATAAGCGCGTTATCAGAACAAATAGGGGCAGATTATTATGTTCCAGTTTATAATTAGAAATTAAAATGATATCTAACCGTTTAACTTACTAAATATTCCAATAAAATAGTTTTCCAACCTTTGCGATTAGCCACCCCATTCAAAAGTAATTTCCAAAATTGGAAGTTACTTTTATTTTTGATT
>CAZXPO010000100.1:0-1538 GCA_964643165.1 uncultured Gammaproteobacteria bacterium
GCTTGACAAGCACGTCAATTTTTCTTAAAATAATCATAGATAAGTGAAGATAGCCGGCAAGGCTGTTTTTAATTACTTTACCCAATATTTTGCAAATTTTATGAACAAGTTAAGCACTTACATCAAAGCATCCTACGAAGAGATGAAAAAAGTCACTTGGCCGAGCAAAAAAGAAACCACAAACTACACAATCCTGGTGATCATTTTTAGTTTGGCGGTTGCCTTGTTTTTGGGCCTCTTGGACTATCTTTTTAGCCTAGGATTAGCACAAATTATTACAAAATACTAATAGTTCTTTTTAACAGGGCTAGTAAATGAAAATAAAAGATTATTTTCCTTGCGCCCTCACGGACCTTTATGGCCAAACAGCTCCTAAATCAAGGCCGACGCTGGTATGTTCTCCATACTTACTCGGGCTATGAAGAAAATGTTGCCCAAAATCTCAAACAAAGAATTGAGTCTTTGGACATGGAAGACAAGATTTTCAACATCTTAATTCCAACTGAAAAGAAAATAAAAATCAAAAACGGCAAGAGAAAAGTGACCGAGGAAAAAATCTTTCCTGGCTACATCTTGGTTGAAATGGAAGTAACTGATGAATCTTGGTATATTGTCCGCAACACTCCAAATGTCACTGGCTTTATCGGCACTGGCACTATTCCAACTCCAATCAGCGAAGAAGAAGTAAAGTCCCTCCAGAAAAGAATGGGTGTTGAAGATCCGAAATTTAAGATTGATGTTGCCGTTGGCGAACCAGTCACCATCAATGAAGGACCATTCAAAAACATGGAAGGAAAAGTCACCGCAATTGATGAAGCAAAAGGAAAGGTCAAAGTTTCCGTCACCATTTTCGGTCGTGAAACCCCAGTTGAATTAGATTTCCTACAAATCAAAAAATAATAAATTTTTATTATAAACAAGTTTCTTTCCGTTTCGTTTATCGAGGCTTCTACGGAAAAAACAGAAAAATATGGCTAAGAAAATTAAAGCTAAAATCAAATTACAAATTACTGGCGGTCAAGCAAATCCAGCTCCTCCAGTCGGACCAGCTTTGGGCCAACATGGCTTGAACATTGCTGAATTCTGTCAAAAGTTTAATGATCAAACTAGAGCAACTCGCATGGGTGATGTTGTACCAGTGGAAATCACGGTTTATGACGATCGCACTTATGACTTCATTTTAAAAACTGCTCCTGCCGCTGAATTAATCAAAAAGGCAGCTGGTATCAAAAAAGGTGCAGCCAAACCAAAAAACGAAGTTGCCGGCTCAATCACTAAAGCACAATTGGAAGAAATTGCTAAAACAAAAATGGCTGATTTGAGCGCTCATGATATTGAAGCAGCAATGAACATTATTGCTGGCACTGCCAGAAACATGGGGGTTGAAGTAAAATAGTTATTAATTAATGATTCGTGGGAGCTTGCTCCATTAATGGAATAGGCGTTTACCACGATCAGAAATATATGAAAAAAGAACAAACAAAAAAGACGAACGCAAGCGCAGCCAAAAAGAAAGCTGCTAATGCTGAATTGTTCGA
>CAZXPO010000101.1:0-1515 GCA_964643165.1 uncultured Gammaproteobacteria bacterium
GAGGCTTATGAAAAATTGAAAAAAGTTTTTGCAACCGTTGGCGTCAAAGTTTCCGAAATGGAAAAAAGTATTTTGATTCGTTCCATTGATCAGCTTTGGGTGGAACATTTGGAAACTATTGATTATCTCCGCAAAGGCATCGGTTTGCGCGGCTACGGCCAGCACGATCCTTTGGTGGAATACAAGAAAGAAGCTTATCAGATGTATCATGAATTAATTAGCTTAATTCAAAAACAGGTGGTTTATTCAATCTACAAAACTGCCGACTTCATGAATCAAGATGCGATGAGTGCCGCTTTGGCAACGATTGCCCAGGAAGAAAAAAAATCTTTAATTTTTTCCGGCGCGCAAAAAGAAATGAATGAAGACACCAATTCCGCCAAAGACTTAATCACCCAAAAAGCCAAAAACGATGAAGGTGAAAAAGTTGGCCGAAATGATTTGTGTCCGTGCGGTAGTGGAAAGAAATATAAAAAGTGCTGCGGGAAATAATAGTATGAATTTTGAAAAAGCTTCCAACAAAATAGAAAGCGAGAAAAAATTTGAGCCAAATTTTGAATTAGGAAGTTTTAATGACATTGAATCAAGTATTAATTTTTTGGCAATTAAAAAAACCATTGAAAATCAATGGGGGAATGAGCAAGATAAAACTATTGCCGCAGAAATTAAAAACCAAAAAATAGAATTGGATCCAGAGTTAATTTCCACTTATCATGATATAAAAGAACTAGCAAATAATAACGAGGAAACTCTGAATTGGTTATCTTTTGTTGTTGATAAAGATGAAAGTTTAAAATCTGAAATTGTTAATCAAATAGTTAAGCATAAAGGATTGAGTGAAGATGGGGCCAAAAATCTTTTAACTATTTTTTCTGATTTTTATCAGGCAGCAAAAAATGGAATTGATTTAACGGAGATAAAAGATTTTGTTAGTAGTGATTTAGAGGAAAGGGAAGATGATTTTTCTGAACTAAAAAATAGAAATCAGGAAGCAATTGATTTTTTTAATCCAAAATCTTCCACCATCAAAGATGTGGTTTATTTACCAACAAATCCATTGGAACAAAAACAAACAGGAAATGGAATTGAAGTTGGCGAAAAATTTTATATAAATTCCGAAAAGGGAAATGAAATAAACCAGATTCATGAATTTTTACATCTTATTGTTAACCCAATCATTGCGGAACTTAATTTAAGCGAAGAAGACAAAAAGAGAATTTTGGAGTTGTGTCCAAACAGGTTAAAAGATTATGAATATCCGGAAAGTATTTTGACTGAAGAAATTATTAGAACTTACAAGACTGGTTTCAAAGAAGAAAACAAACCTGGTGTTGATAATTTTAAGGAATTTTTAGTTGATGATGCCGCCTGGGAGCATTATTACAAAAATATTCGTGATGTTTTTTCGGAAGAAGTTTGGAATTTTTTTGAAGAATATCAAAAAAGTAAAGTTGATAATTTTAAAGAATATTTATTAAATAATTATCGCGATATTTTGAAAGAAAAAAAATAAAA
>CAZXPO010000102.1:0-1514 GCA_964643165.1 uncultured Gammaproteobacteria bacterium
TTCGGAAAAAGTTGCCGGGGCCAGCCAATCTTGGCGCAGACTCAAAAATCTTTGGTCTTTGATGAAACTCTCGTTGAAAGAAACTTCTTTTCTTTTCACTCCCGGCAATTCGCTGTGATAAATATTTTCTGCTCCGGCGATAATATTCAAAAAATCATTGCAAGCACCTCTGGAAAACAAACAAAAACCTCCTAGCGATAGGATTAGAACTCCCAAGATATAAAATACTAAAGCATCTTTTTTCATGTTTAGTTCGCTTTTAGGTAATAAGTATAGAAATCAAAATCAGCTGTTTGATCGCCTGGCTGAAAATTTAATCTTTCAACATCCATCAAACGGACATTACTTTCCATGATTGAAAGTAATTTTTTGAAATCCAAATAATTCACGGCACTCACGCTAATTTTCACTTTTACTTTGCCGACATTTTTGTTGGCCGCACCAATTGAATTTCCCAACTCTTTTTCAACAGCAATTGAATTTACGGTGTAGCCGTTCTTGATGATTACTTGTTCCAATTCCAAAAATAATTGTTCTTGGACATATTCGGAAGGTAAAAAATCTTCCACTCTCTTCACCAATTTCGGATCAATTTTTTGATAGGAGCGATTCAGGGAGCCGAGATCAATTAATTTCTGCACTGTTTCGTTATATTTTTTTCGTTCTTCCAAGGTTTTCTCACTAATAGAGATAGTGGCGGCTTTGAATTTTGGATAAATAACAAAATAATAAGCGCTCACAAAAAATATTAAAACCACCACAAAAAGCACTAAGCCAAAATATTTTTTCAAAAATTCAGCTAGCCAGATTTGGAAACTATTCGGTTTTTTTTCGATGTTTTCCATTTATTTTGCTGGTGGAATAAAAAATAATTCCGGTTTTACTTTTAGTTTGAGCGTGAAAGAAACTTTGTCCGTGCCGGTTGGTTTGGTGATTAACCCTTCCTCAATAGTTTCCGGATCAGTACTGGAAGAAATCGGGGTGCTTAGTTTTCCAGCCTTTTTGTCGCCGGAACTTCCCTCGCTAACTGTGGCTGAAATGGTGTAGTCATCAGACAGTAATTTTTTTACTTGCCAATTAATATCGCTATAATGCAAAGATTTTGCTTCTAGGGTGTATTCTCCTTTGTTGTCGCCAGTAAAACTTTCAAAAGTGACCGTGCTGAGAGTGTTTCTTTCTAGGTAGCGGAAAAAATTAGTCCAATAAATATGATTATTCATTAGCGGCGTAATCAAATCAGCGCGCTTGCTAAAATCCAGAGCTTCGTCAGCGGTTTTTTGGAAATTTTTGATTTCTTTTTGTGCCTGAGCCGTATTTTTGATGAGGTCCTCTGAAGTTGAAGAATTATTTTCCCACCAAGAAATAATAAAATAAACTTGCCCCACCACAATCGCCGTCATCAGAAGCGCAGCAAAAATTAAGTTGAAATAACGACGGCCGTCTATTTTTCCTTCGGAAACTTGACCAACCAAATCCAAATCCAAAATTTCTGGATTGCGAAAATCGGCTTTTGG
>CAZXPO010000103.1:0-1495 GCA_964643165.1 uncultured Gammaproteobacteria bacterium
TAAAATAAAAATATGAAACTTTCATTTCATGGCGCTTGCCGAGAAGTAACTGGATCTTGCGCCTATTTATCGGGAGATAATTTTCAGTTATTAGTTGATTGCGGTTTTTTTCAAGGAGATGATTACATCCAAGATCGCAATCGTGAAGTGTTTCCTTTTAAGGCGGAGGAGATTGATTTTGTTTTGCTAACACACGCCCATCTTGATCATTGTGGACGTTTGCCAAAGCTATACAAAGAGGGTTTTCGCGGCCAGATTTTTTGCACTCCGCCAACTAAAGAATTGGTAGAGATTATTTTGCTGGATACTCTAAAAATAATTACCGAAGATTCACAAAAAGAAGATGTGCCGCCAATTTTTTCCGAAGCGGATGTTAACGGCATTATGAGTTTGATTAAGACCATAAAATATCACGAACGGCAGCAAATAAATTCCCAGCTTTCTTTTATTGCTTATGATGCCGGGCATATTTTGGGCGCTGCTTCTTTTAAATTATTCGTGCAAGAAAATAATCAGGAAAAAATAATTTTATTCTCTGGTGATATTGGTAATCCACCAGCCCCATTAATGAACGATCCCGAATTAATTCAAGGTGCTGATTTTGCGGTGATTGAATCCACTTATGGCGGAAAAGAACATGAGAAGCGAGAAATTGGCATCAAAAAATTAAAACAAGCAATAAAGGAAACGGCAAATAATCGGGGAGTTTTACTAATTCCGATTTTTGCCCTAGAAAAAGTACAAGAAATTATTTTTGAAATTAATCAGTTAGTGGAAAGTCAGCAAGTGCCTTTGCTTTCTTATTATTTGGACAGTCCAATGGCTAGCAAGGCCCTGACTGTTTATCGAAAATATCTAGATTATTTTGACGAACAAACCAAAGCGATGATCAAGAGTGGTGATGATGTTTTTAGGTTTGATGGCTTTAATATTGTTGAAGATGCCGGAGAATCATATGCTCTCAGCGAGCTTCATCCACCGAAAGTAATCTTGGCTGGCAGTGGCATGCTGAATGGCGGCCGAATGCCTCGCCATTTAAAAAATGAGATTTATAATCCCAACGCTCATTTGTTTTTTGTTTCTTATCAAGCACGAGGAACGCTTGGTCGAAGACTTCAAGATGGCGAAAAAAATGTTAGAATAGACAGGCAAGAATTTGAAGTAAAACTAAAAGTTTCCGCCAACGATTCTTTTTCCGCTCATGCCGGCGAAAAAAATCTAGAAAAATGGCTAAAAGCTCTTCAATCGCCAAAACCAAAAAAAATTTTTGTTGTCCACGGTGAAGATTTAGCCAATGAATCTCTGGCGACTTATATTAAGAAAAAAATAAAAACAGAGGCAATTATCCCCGAACAGGGAATTGTTTTTGAATTATAAAAAATGTTGGACCTAACCTTGATCGCGATTGGAAAAATAAAAGACAAAAATCTTTTGGTGCTAGCTGAAGAATATCAAAAAAGAATCAAACCTTTTGCTCGTTTTGAATTATTAGAAT
>CAZXPO010000104.1:0-1491 GCA_964643165.1 uncultured Gammaproteobacteria bacterium
AAAACAATTTTGGTTTCGGTAATGATGGTCAACAACGAAATTGGCACGATTCAAAATATTTCCGAATTAGTGAAAATAGCAAAAAAACATGATGCTTTTTTTCACACCGATGCTGTTCAGGCCGTCCCTTATCTCAAAATAAACATCAATGAATTGGGCGTGGATGCTCTTAGTCTTTCGGCTCACAAATTTGGCGGACCGAAGGGGGTTGGTTTGGCTTATTTGAACCCAAAAATTTATGCCGAACCTCTAATCATTGGCGGCGGACAAGAAGATGGCAAGAGAGCAGGAACCTATAATCTTCCAGGGATTGTCGGTTTGGTTGCTGCTTTGGAACTAGCCTATCAAGAAAGAAGCGATTATATTAAACGCGTCAAAAAATTACGCGATCGCCTCTGGAATGGTTTGAAAAAAAATTTACCAGACATTCAGGTTAATGGGAGTCTTCAAGAAAGAGTGCCTGCCAATTTGAATGTGATGTTTGGTTATGTTGAAGGAGAAGCAATTTTGATTGACTTGTCTTACAAAGGAATCTGCGTATCCACCGGCTCTGCTTGTTCAGCCACCAATTTGAAAGCTTCCGGTGTTTTGGCAGCCATCGGCTTGAATAAAAATTTTCTTAATAGTAATATTAGATTCTCTTTGGGCAAGGAAACAACCGAAAAAGAAATAGATTACACAATTAAAATGGTGACGGAAACGGTAGGAAGGCTCAGAGAATTTTCTCCGGTTTCTCATCTCTAAAAATATATGGCTCTAAAATATACTAAAAAAACAATTAATCATTTTCTTCATCCGAAGAATATTGGCAAAATGGAAAGGCCGGATGGTTTTGCAGAAATCGGCAATATGGTTTGCGGTGATCAATTAAATTTTTATTTGAAAGTAAAAAACGGCAAAGTGCAGGATGTGAAATTCTTGTCTTTCGGCTGTGCTTCCAACATCGCCACGGCTTCCATTATGACTGAAAAGGTGAAGGGAATGACTGTGGAGGAAGCCAAAAAATTCAAATGGAAAGAAATTGTGGAAGATCTTGGCGGACTGCCTCAACAAAAAATCCATTGTTCGGTAATGGCCGTTGAAGGTTTGCAAAAAGCCATCAAGGACTATGAAAAAAATGTTGACGAACAGCCAAAAAAGAAAGTGATTGAAGAAGTAAAAAAAGTCAAAAAAACCTTAAAGAAAAAATAAACAAATTTTCCAATAACAAAAAAACGCCCCTTGCGGAGCGTTTTTTTGATTGTGCAATTTTCTAGCGAGGTTCAAGTGGACGAGCTTCGTTAACAACGATGCGGCGGCCCTCAAATTCCATGCCGTTGAACATTGAAACAGCTTTCTGAGCTTCTTCTTCAGTAGACATTTCTACGAAGCCAAAACCCTTGGAGCGATTGGTCATGCGATCCATGATAATCACTGCGGATTCAATTTCACCAGCTTGGGCGAACAAACTGCGTAGACCATCTTCAGTAGTTTTGAAGGCTAATCCACCAA
>CAZXPO010000105.1:0-1490 GCA_964643165.1 uncultured Gammaproteobacteria bacterium
CCTTGCTAAAAGATAATCGATTTGCTAAGATAATTTGGTTAAGATTTGATTCATGTCAGATAGTCTAATTTCAAAATTACGTGAAAATAACAACCTTTCTCGCCTAAAAAGCGGCGACAGGGAGGCCTTCATCAAGGCCTATGATGATTTTGCGGACGATTTATATCGTTTTGCCTATTTTAAATTGGGCTCAGAAGAAGAAGCAAAAGACTTGGTTTCGGTAATTTTTCTCAAAACTTGGAATTATATTCAAACCAATTCTTTGAAAGATTCAAAAACTTTACGGGCTTTATTATATAAGATAGCCAGAAACGCCATCATCGATCACTATCGCGACAAAGGTCTTTCTTCCAGTATTTCCCTGGAAGATGCGCCGCAAGCCCTGGAAGTGCCGGATGATAGTCAGAATCAAGAAGACTTAATTGACCAGAAAGCGGACCTGGAACTCATCAGGGAAAAATTAATGTTGCTCAAAGATGAATATCGAGAAGTAATCATTTGGCGCTTTATTGAAGATCTCAGCATGGACGAAATCGCCAATATTACCGGCAAAAAGAAGGGAAATATCCGCGTTTTGCTGCACCGCGCCCTCACTGCCTTGAAAGAACTTTTGGAAGACGAAGAAGACAAAACTGAACTGTAACAATTTTTTGTTCAGTTCGTATACTTTATCGTATGAAGGAAAGAGACTTACTGCAAAAACTAAATAGCCTGAAAGAAATCCGCCCTGACGATGCTTGGAAGCAAAGCCAGCGCGATTTGTTATTAACTCAGATTTCCAACTCCGCCCCGAAAGAACTTTCGGCTTGGAGTGATTTTTATATTGTCTTCAAGAATTCTTTGAAAACTTTCTCTCAACCGGCAGTTGCTTTTGCTTCTTTTGTTTGTTTGCTTTTTGCTTCCGCTGTTTTCAGTCACAGCTGGCTCAGTTCTGCCAAACCAAATGAAGTAATGTACCAGGCCAGAGTAATCAGTGAAAAAGTAAAACTCAACACTGTGATTGACAAAGATGCTCGCGAAAAATTGGAAGTCCAGTTTGCTGCCGAGCATGCTGCCGACATTGCCACTGTTTTGTCTGACCCAGAATTCAACACTCCAGCCAACGAAACTCAAATTGCCAAACTCAGTCAGAATTTCAACAAAGAATTAGAAACTGTAAAAACTCGCCTCACCACTATTTCCTCAAACTCCAATGTTGCCAGTTTAGAAAAAGATGGTGAAATCATGAGCGCTGCTGATGGTAAAGAAGATCAAGGAATTGAACTTTTCATTCCGCCAGTTGTCAGCACCACTTCAACTTCCACTGCCACTTCCACTGTCGCTTCAACCTCTCAAGAAATCATCAACCAAGCGCAAAGCTCTTTTGAGAAAAAAGATTATCAAAAAGCCGTTGAGGGTTTGAAAGCAATTGATGAATTAATCAAATAAGATTCCTGCTGTACAAAAAATTTATGATGCGTGTTTATTAGGTGATAGAATTGTCACTTAAC
>CAZXPO010000106.1:0-1413 GCA_964643165.1 uncultured Gammaproteobacteria bacterium
CGTCTTCCAAATCGCGCACCGAAAAACAAATCAATTGATTGTTCATTTCCACGTTGGTGAAATTATTCAACAAGCCGGAAAAAGTTCCTTCGGTATATTTTTTCAAACGCAAAGCCAAATCATTACCACCTTCCATGCCTTCTAGAACCTGCTCAAAATCACTCATCGTCGGCGCTTCAATCTTGCTCAAATCAGCATCGGGAGTGATATCTTTTTTGGCATAGGTTTCCAACAAAGCACGATCAACAATTGAATCTTCGTCATAAGTCAGATTACCGATCATCAAGCGGACTAAGCCTTTCAGAGTAATTACCGCACTGCGGATAATATCTTTTGGCCGAGCTTCCCCGCCAATAGAACGCGGCAAATCAAAAGGATTAATTTTGTTTTCGCTAGAAAGAGAAATATTAATATAAGTGCCGCCAACCGCATCGGAAAGGTGTTTATATTCATATTCCGGATCAATAATAATAATATCGGTTCCCAACATCAGAGAACGGAGAACTTCTAACTTGATAGCGTAACTTTTACCAGCACCAGCGGAAGCAAAAACAACCGAGTTGGCATTTTGCAAAGAAAAACGATCAAATAAAATCAAGCTGTTATTGTGGCGATTAATACCATAAAGAATTCCGCGATCACTCGATAACTCACTAGAAATAAAAGGGAAAGAAGAAGCGATTGGCGATGAATTCATGTTAAAGGTGATATACAATTCATCATTGCCAAGCGGCAGGGTGGAATTAAATCCTTGCTCGGCTTGGAAATAAACTCGTTTAGAATAAACTAGGCGTGAACCAAAAATATCTTCAATTTGATCAGATATTCGATCCATCTCTTCCATGGAATCTGAATAGGCAGTGACATAAAGAGCAAATTGAAAAAATTTCTCTGTTCCCTGAGTAAGCGCATCGCGTAAATATTCAATATCTCGCAAGGCGGTTTCACGCAAAGGATCACGAGCTGCTCCTTTTTCGGCATCGCCAATAATTTGCGCCTCCAAAGCGCCAACCCGATTTTTCAATTGCTTCAAAATCACCGCGCTTTTCACTGGATAAAAGAACATTGAAACATCAAAATTCAAATTCAAATTAATAATCGGTGCAAACCAGCCGACACTGATATAGCGCGGATAATTAACCACAAAAAAAGTGCGGACAAATTTTTCCCCCAAACGCATGATGGTGGAATCAATTTTCATGCTAGCCGGAGAAATTAAATCACGGACCGAAAGAATACCAAGACGGAAAGCTTTTTCTTCTTCAATAATTTCTCGTGCTAAACGAGGATCGCTTTCAATGTCTTTTTGGCCCGGCTTTCTTCCTTGATCAATAATCCGATCCAAAACATCTGGACGTTTTTTTTGTTCTTCTCCTAATTGGCTGTTGTTTTTAAAATTAATCATAGTCCTTT
>CAZXPO010000107.1:0-1362 GCA_964643165.1 uncultured Gammaproteobacteria bacterium
GGGCCTGAGCCCTGGGAAGATAGGTCGCCGCCAGAATAATGGTGTTTTTTTGTACGCAAAAACCTTAAAAATATTTTTAAGGTTTTTTTGTTTTTCAAATAATGTTAAAATACAATTATAAATTTGAAAATTATGAAAATTTTTAAGGGTTGGTTTTTCTATTTGATTATTGCGGTAGTGATGGTTATTTTAGCAACTTTGACTAGTAGTTATTATTCTTTGTCGGGCAACAAAAATCCGGAAAAATTTAATTTGTTAGAAAAAGTTCCAACCTATAATTTTAGTTTTAATTTTGATTTTTATAAAAAACTTTTTTCTAAAAATGAAGATTCTCAGAAAGAAGAAAAGCTTGCTGTTTCCACTTCAACCAGCGAAAAATTAATTGAAGGTGCCAAGCAAGCAGCCGAAAAAATTGCCACCGAAGCCCCTGAAAAGTTAGCTAATAGCGGGACTGAAAACAAATTATTTACATATATTAGCGAAAAAAAATCTTTCTTTGAAAAGAATGGTTTTTATTTTACCGAAGGAAAAGACCAGAAATGGGATTTTGGTTTTTGGGGCGCTGGCAAGCAGATTAAACTGTTTTCGTTAAAGCAATAAATATAGTATAATAGTTAAACGGGGTTAGATTTTTTTGTCTTTCCCTTTATGTTTTTTTTATCACGCCTCAGCTATAATTTTTGGAGGTGCTTAGTTTATTTATTTTTTTAATTTAATTTTTATGCCAAAAGAGAAAAAGGTTATCGCGGCTGAACCGGTGAAAAACGAATCTGGTGCCAGCGACAAAAAATTTGCGGCCGCTTTGTCCGCAATGGAACAAATTAAAACTAAATTTGGTGAAGGTTCAATCATGAAATTTGGTGATGCTAGAAAAACTGATGTTGATGCAATTCCAACTGGCTGCTTGTCTTTGGATGTTGCTTTTGGAATCGGCGGCGTGCCACGTGGTAGAGTAATTGAAATTTATGGACCAGAATCATCTGGAAAGACCACTCTTGCTCAACACATTATCGCCGAGACGCAAAAACTTGGCGGAATTGCCGCTTTTGTTGATGCCGAACACGCTCTTGATCCAGATTATGCTTCGAAGATTGGTGTGAATATCAAAGAATTATTAATCTCTCAACCAGACTCGGGTGAACAAGCTTTAGAAATCACCGAAACTTTGGTCCGTTCCAATGCTGTTGATGTCGTTGTAGTGGATAGTGTTGCCGCTCTCGTTCCTCAAAAAGAAATTGAAGGCGACATGGGCGATCAGCACATGGGCTTGCAAGCTCGCTTGATGAGCCAAGCTTTGAGAAAACTAACTGGCACAATTGCTAAAACTAACACGGTTGTTATTTTTATTAACCAAATCAGAAA
>CAZXPO010000108.1:0-1354 GCA_964643165.1 uncultured Gammaproteobacteria bacterium
TAATGCCAACGTGGTGGTGAAAGTAACGCCAAATCGTGTTTGTAGCCGTTGGTTGGCTTGTACCACTAAAATCAAAGATGAAAAGACCGGCGAAGAATATTGTTATAGTCTTGGCGAGTGCGACAAGCTAGCTGAGAATGGTGATTGCGATAACTTTGTCGGCACCGCAACTAGTGCTCATACTTTTACTTACGCTAACGACAAGAATGCTACCGGTTATCAACTGCTCAATTCTTTTTATGTCGCCAACATGCAAGAAGTTGGTAGTATTAGTAGTAGTTTTAGTCCAATTAATTTTGAAAGTGGCGTCGGAAACCTAAACTTCATAGCAACTTTTAATAATCGCACGCCTATCTATAATAGCAGCAAAAGTTCTAGCGATTATACAATAATTCAAGAACCAAAATCTGACAAAGAAAAATTCTCAGTTTCTTATCCAGCCGAAGGCAGGAAATTTGTTGGCATTCCAGCGAAAACAATGATTGGGCAAGAAAGAGTCACAATTAATCGTGATACGGATTATTATCTTAATTATTTGGTGAATACTGATGAACTAACTCCGGGTGCGATGGCGATGGTTCGGATTTTGGACACAGAAAGCAGGGTGGTTTTAGAGGAATTTACTGACAGAACCAATGGCTGGCAGAGAATCGTTCACAAGATTAATGTTCCAAAAAATTCAATTTCCATCATGTTTGGTACTAAGCAAACCGATGGTGTTTCTGGTACAGTTTATTATGATGACATCAGAATGGAACCGGTTTTGAAAATCAACAACACTGGCGTGGATAGCAAAGATTATCTTGCTAAAGAATGCCGCCTGTATCCAGACGAAGAAAGTCTTACTTGCACCAGCAATAATCAAAATGTAGTGAAAAATGGTCTAGAAGGTTACTGTTTAAAGCATGATCCAATCAATCCTGGCGTTTGCTTGCAATGGTTGCCAATAGACAGTATTGCCTCAGCAAGTTTTAGTGAAAAGAATGCTGGCTACAAAGGTCCTTATCCTTTGTATTATTGCGCCGAAGCCAATGCAAATTTTGATTTGGTGGAAGCGAGAGTGCCTTATTATGGAGGAAGAACTGATATTACCAGTGATATGTGTAATTGGTATGATGAAGGTACCGGAACAAACGGCTTAAAACTTCAACAAACATATCAAGGTGTTACATGTGCTGCTGGCTATTGGCCATTTTACTATGAATATTATATATCTGACGAAAATCATCAAGGTTGTGTTGGTGATATTATTTGTGTTCCTAGTGCGCAAAATGTTACAGTTAATGCTCTTGCTGGAAACAACGAAAAAGATTTTTATATACAAGGATCTAGGCAAGGATATTCTAGGAAAATT
>CAZXPO010000109.1:0-1273 GCA_964643165.1 uncultured Gammaproteobacteria bacterium
AAGATAAATTGTGGTTATTTTTTGTAAAATAGAAAAATTTCCGTCGGGAGGGGGTATTATTAGTAGTCATATTTTTATGAAGAAAAAATTAATTATTAATTATCAAGCTATAATTTCTACTGAAAATTTATTATTAGCTTGGCAAGGGTTTTCTGTCGGAAAAAGAAATAAAAAAGATGTTATTGAATTTGAATTAAATTTAGCTGATAACATTTTATATCTTTATCAAGAACTTGCCAACGGCATTTACAAACATGGTGGCTATCATGACTTTTTTATAGCCGATCCAAAATTAAGACATATTTATAAGGCAAAAGTTTGCGACCGTTTAGTTCATCATGCTATTTATCGGCAGTTGTATCCATTTTTTGATAAAACTTTTATTAGCCATTCCTATTCTTGTCGCTTAGACAAAGGTACCCATCGGGCAATCTATACCTTTAATAAAATGGCGGGGCAGGTTAGTGATAACCACACAAAAACTTGCTGGGTTTTACAATGTGATATTAAGAAGTTTTTTGATAGTATTAATCACGAAATTTTATTAGGTATTTTGAAAGATTATATTTCAGATAACAGAATTCTATTGTTATTAGCTAATATCATTAATAGTTATGAGGCTTCTTCTGGTTGTGGCTTGCCTCTTGGCAATTTGACTTCGCAATTATTGGTCAATATTTACATGAATAAGTTTGACCAATTTGTTAAACATGAAATTAAGGTTAAATATTATATTAGATATGCCGATGATTTTGTGTTTTTGTCTGATGATAAAGAATGGTTAATTTTAATATTGCCATTGATAAATAGATTTTTAGTCGAAGAGTTACATTTGAAACTTCATCCACAAAAAACTCATATCAATACCTTGGCTTCTGGGATTGATTTTCTTGGCTGGGTAAATTTTATAGAGCACAAAACTCTGCGCACCAAAACTAAAAGAAGAATGATGAGTAGAATTATAAATAATTCAAAACCAGGGAGTTTGGCTTCTTATTTAGGAATGTTAAAACACGGTAATGCCTATAAAGTTAAACAGGGCGTAATTAATAATTATTGGTTAAATTTTAAATTTTAAAAAATAGCGACCCTCGGCCGCTATTTTTTACCTCTTTTTATATCTCGTCGTCCGTCCAACACCAATCCGCTCTATCCACTTAAGTTGTAATAATTTATTTAATACCTGATTAATCGTTGGTCTAGGAATGTTAGTCGCCTGAGAAATTTCTAGTGGTGTAACAACACTGTCTTGTTTAGCAATATATTCCCAAAC
>CAZXPO010000110.1:0-1193 GCA_964643165.1 uncultured Gammaproteobacteria bacterium
CTCAATTGGAGTGGTTATTCTTGAAAATGCTTGGTGGGCAATTTTAATTATCTGCTTAATCTTATTTTTTCGTCTTGCTTTAAAAACAATTTACAAGTCCAGAAGGATTATTCCGGAAAGACATGTCGCATTATTAGAATGTTTTAATGAATTTGTTGGCGAAGATGAGGACACAATTGATGAAAGTCGAGGAGTAATTCACGAAGGACTGCATTTTGTTTTTCCTTATTTTAATATTTTTAAGATTCATGGCAACGCTCCTTATTTTTTAGGCATAAAAACAATTGAATTATTCAAAGGTCTTGATGTAAAAAAAGATTTTCCAATTGATGTTAAAGACACCTCTGTTAATTTGACAGCAACTATAAGAATTAAAATTGAGAATCCGATTTTTGCTGCTTACAAAATTGATAATTACCAAGATTTTATTGTTGAAAAATGCGAGGCAGCACTGAGAAAAAGGTGCGCTCAATGTGATTTGGAAGAATTACTTGAAACAAGAAAAGACTTGACTCTAAAATTAATTTTTTCCGATCTTAATTCTGAGGGGGAGAGTGTTGATATTGAAGAGATTAAAAAGGTTGGGGTAGATATTTTGGGTCTTATTGTCACTGATATTGGTGTTCAACAAAAAGACTTGGAGCAAAGAGAAAAAATTCTCAAAGCAAAAAATGATCAATTGGCAAAAAGCATTGAAAATGAAACCAAAAAACAAGAGGCTGAAACAAAAAGAATTATCGTTGGGATTGATTCTGAAACAGAAGCAAAAAGAGTTCAAGTTTTAGCGGAGGCGAATGCTAGTAAATTAAAAATCGAAGGAGAGGCTTTGAAAAAATTTAAAGAAGAGACTGGCTTTAGTAATGACAACATTTTAGCCAAAGAAACTATTGGTGCCATAAAACCAACTGATAAACTTATCACGAGTGCTCATGGCGTTGGCGGCTTGGGGGCTGAGATTGCTTTTGGTGCTAATTTTGGAAACAAAAAAGATTAAGAATCTTAAGTAAAAAACTAAAAACACGGGACTTGATATTTTATATCAAGTCCCTTTTTATTTTTTTATTTTTATGCTACATTTAAAGTATATTTATAATAAAATTTATGAAAAAAGTATTCTTTTCGATGGTATTTGTTTTATCTTTATTTTTACTCAACTCATCTCCCGTATTGGCGGCTGAAGATAGTTCTATGAC
>CAZXPO010000111.1:0-1139 GCA_964643165.1 uncultured Gammaproteobacteria bacterium
CCAATGGATTGCCGTTTGGGTTAACAACTTTTACATAACCACCAAATTCACGGCCTATTTCGCCTTGAAGATTAAAAGCTTCAAAAGCTAAGCCAGAGGCGGTAGTTGTGGAGCCCAAATTAACCGAACAAGCAGAAGATTTTAATAATTCGTCCTCCGTATTAAAATTACTGGCCGATTCCATGGAGGCACAAAGCTGATATTGATTACCGCTGTTTTGTGATTGATAAGCCAAAGCCAAACTGTTATCCGGAAATTTTATTTCTTCTGCACTGATTTTTATCGCGGAAGTGCTCAAATTTTTATTCCAACAAGTAGTAGCGTCATAACCGGTGGCGTCATAATCGGTACAGGTCCCCAATTTGTTGATTGGGTCAACCAAAGATTTGTCCAAGCCCAATTGAATAGCAAAAGTATTTTGCCAGCTTGGCCAAGTTGAAACGGTTACATGAGGAAGATAGCTTCCGGTTGGCAAATCAGGAAATTTGCCATTAGCGTCTTTGTATTTTTTTAGAGAATCCTTAATTTCTGACAAAATTGCCAAACGTTTAACATCCCTAACTACTTTTGCTTTCAAGCTATCGCAAAAACCACCAGCCAGACAATCTGAATCAATCAAACAAGTAGAGGTGGCCGAAACGGTGTGGGTGCATTTTCCAGAAATAGTTAAATTATTATTAAACTTCCAATTAGCAATAATCTGAGCCAAGGCATCAGTAGTGCCGGCTTTTGGGTCCTGATTATAGGAAATCAAATAAATATTGGTGTAGATTGTCTTTCCGACAATATTGGTGGCATTAACATAAACCGTGCGACCATCACGAATCGCTTCATAGCCATCAACAATCAAATATTGAGGTGAACCAGAAAAACCTTGTTTCAAATACCAGCGCTCGATGCCATAGTGTTCAGTATTGGGCAAAATGCGAATTGCAACTGCATCCAAATTTTGTCCGACAGGTTCAGTGCTGGTGGCTGCTTGGACAGAAGGCGCAAAAAAGATGCTTGAAATAGCAAACAAAAGAAAAAGCCAAGAGCAATTTCTGCCTTTTATTACCGGTTGAAACATTAATGGTTTCATATAATCAAAAAAATTTTATCTAAAATAATTATACCACAAATTAATTTTTACTGAAAAA
>CAZXPO010000112.1:0-1083 GCA_964643165.1 uncultured Gammaproteobacteria bacterium
TAATAGTGTGGATATCGTCTCCGTTTCGAAAGGCTTCAATCATTAAAGGATCACCGGAAAGATGGGCGGCCAATCGCAATTCGATTTGCGAATAATCCAAACTTAATAATTTTTTTCCTGGGGCAGAAACAAAAGCTCTTCTGGTTTCTTTCCCCAATTCAGTTTTTACTGGAATGTTTTGTAAATTTGGTTCAGTTGAAGACAAGCGGCCAGTGGCAGCGATAGTTTGGTTGAAAGTAGTGTGAATACGGCTATTTTTGTCGGCGAGAACCGGCAAGGCTTCAATGTAGGTGCTGCGCAATTTGTTTAATTCCCGATATTCTTTTAAGAAAGAAATGATTGGGTGTAATTCAATTAACTTGTCCAACTCTTCTTCGGCGGTAGAAAATCCAGTTTTACTTTTTTTAATATTTTTAGTCGGCAAAGCCAATTTTCCGAATAAGATTTCTTTTAATTGTTTGGTTGAATTAATATTAAAATCCATTCCCGCTTGGTGGTGAATTTCATTTTCTAATTCTTTTAAGCGCTTGGCCAATTTTTCACTAAAAGTTTTTAGAAAATTTTTATCCAAAGCAATGCCAGTTATTTCCATTTTTCCCAAAATAGGAATCAAGGGCTCTTCAATTTCTAAATACAAATCAAGAAGTTTTTCTTTTTTGAGGCGAGGCGATAAGGTTTCTTTTAGATTCCAGAGCAAGGCGGCATTGGCCCCTCTGCCACTTGGTAAATTTTCTAAACCAAATTCCAAAAAAGCCAGGGTTCGCAAGTCGTAGTGCCGGCGTCCCGGGTCAAGAAGATAAGAAACAATCATCACATCAAAAAAAGGATTAGCGAGAATAATTTCTTCGGCAAACAAATGGCGCCAACAAGCTTTCAAGTCGTGGCCAATCTTTTCTACTTTTTCATTTTCGAAAATCGGTGCTAATTTTTTTAGCCAAGAATTATTACCGCCAAACAAATCTCCTTGGGAAGAATTTTCCAGTGGCAAATAATAAGCTTCGTTTTTTTTCCAAGCGAAAGAAAGCCCGTTAATTTTTTTATTTTCATCAATATCTAAGTTAAAAGCAAAAGATTTTTCCTTTG
>CAZXPO010000113.1:0-1054 GCA_964643165.1 uncultured Gammaproteobacteria bacterium
AAATTGAAAGTAAAATTATATCCTCTCCAATTTGTGATTCTTATAATTTAAATCCGGAAATGTCTCTTGATGAAGTGGGGCGAGCAGCAATCAAGATAATTCGAGAAAACAAATCACAGTTTATTTTAGTTAGTGTTGCTAATCTTGATGCGGTCTCGACTAGTGGTGATTTCGCGGCTATCCAAAAAGCGGTCCAAAAGGTTGATAATTTTATTGGCAAGATTGCCGAAGAAGTTTTATTAAAAAAAGGAGTTCTGGTTATTTCTTCAGCTGGCGGCAATGCGGAGAAATCAATTGATGTGGTTACCGAATTAATAAATAAAGAAAATACTTTAAATCCAATTCCGTTTTTAGTGATTGGTTCAGACTATAAAGGCCTTTCTTTATTTGGCAAGGATGCTCCTGGCGGTGATTTAAGCTTACTTAATCCAGTTGGAAATTTAGCTGATATTTCAACAACTTTGCTATACTTGCTAAAAGTTGATGATTCTGTTATGATAGAAGGGAAGAATTTATTAGAAGAAAAATAAATTTTTCTATTCTTTAAAAAAGAAAAAAAATATACCAATTGGTATAATTTAAAAACATAGCTTTTGTTCAGCGTAAAGTAGTTTTCTTGTTCAAACTACTCGGGTATCTTTCATTGCGAAATGCGAGATACCTTTTTTATTTTAAAAAACGAACTTTCTAAGTTCGTTTTTTTGTTTCATTTTTTAGATTAACCAGATGATAAAACTAATTGCAGTGCCGAGTAGGGCACCAGCAAGAATTTCAATTGGCCGATGGCCGATTTGTTCTAATAGTTTTGGATAAGAGTGTTCTTCAATAATTTCATCTTCTTTTAGGTCTTCTACTAAAACATTTAAAGTTTTTCCGTGTTGGCCAAGATAATTGCGCAAGCCGACTGCGTCAGTGATTACCACCGAGGAAACAACTAACATGATGGCAAACAAAGGAGAAGTAACACCTTCTTTTAGGAGAATAATAATTGTCAGAGAAACAACAGTGGCGGTGTGACTAGAAGGCATGCTTGAATAAGCAAAAAAATCTTTGG
>CAZXPO010000114.1:0-1045 GCA_964643165.1 uncultured Gammaproteobacteria bacterium
CAAGCTGATCGCCGCCGCCATACTTATATTATTGGTAAATCTGGTGTTGGAAAATCAGTTTTGCAGGCCGATATGATTGTTCAGGATATTGAAAATGGCCACGGAGTTTGCGTTCTTGATCCGCACGGAGATTTGATTTCTGATATTCTTTCTCGTATTCCAACACAGAGATCAGAAGACGTAATTATCTTTTCGCCAGCTGATACTCAGCGACCAATGGCGATGAATCTCTTGGAATACGATCCGCGCTATCCAGAACAAAAAACTTTTGTCATCAATGAATTGATTGGTATCTTTGACAAGTTATACGACCTAAAAGCTACTGGCGGTCCGATGTTTGAACAATACATGCGCAATGCGCTTTTGTTAATCATGGATGACCCGGAAAGCGGTTCGACTCTTTTGGAAATTCCAAAAGTTTTGGCCGATGAAAATTTCCGCAAAATGAAATTAGCAAAATGCAAAAACAGTACCGTGGTTGATTTTTGGAAAAAGGAGGCTGAAAAAGCTGGTGGCGATGCCGCTTTGGCTAACATCGTTCCTTATATTACTTCCAAACTAACTCCTTTTGTTTCTAATGACATCATGCGTCCAATTATCGGCCAACAAAAAAGCTCTTTCAATTTCCGAGATGCAATGGATAGTCAAAAAATTATCTTAATTGACATGCCGAAAGGTTTGATTGGTGAAAGTAATGCTTATCTTTTGGGGATGATTGTGGTTGGCAAGATTTTAATGGCCGCACTTTCTCGTACCGATTTACCAGCAGAGACACGCAAAGATTTCTTCTTATATATTGATGAATTCCAAAATTTTACCACCAATTCCATTTGCCAAATTCTTTCTGAGGCCAGAAAATATGGTTTGGGTTTAATTATTGGCCATCAATATATTGGTCAGTTAACTAAAAATAATAACACCGAAATCAAGGATGCAGTTTTTGGCAACGTTGGAACAATGATTGCTTTCAAAGTCGGCGTCGAAGATGCTGAATTTTTGGTCAAAGAATTTGCTCCGACATTTAATGAATATGATTTAGTGAACG
>CAZXPO010000115.1:0-1038 GCA_964643165.1 uncultured Gammaproteobacteria bacterium
TTCCGCTCACTCGCTCCAAAATATGGTATAATATTTATATAAACAATAAAGATATGCCACCAAAAGTAATCCAGCCCTTTCTTTGGTTCAGTGATTTAAACAAAATTAATCTCAATGACGACAAAGATCGGATAATTTTAAATGTTTTAAATATCGGAACCAAAAAAGCGACCGATTGGCTTTTTGATTTTTATGGCAAACCAACAATAAAAAAAACTGTTATTAATTTGGGCGGAAAAGGAGAACTGAGTGATAAGTCTTTGAATTATTGGACATTGGTTCTCAAAATAGATTCAAAAAAAATTATCAAAACTCGTTTCTAAATTAAATATTTTTTTATGTTTTATAATATTTTAGACAAAAAAAGATTAGAAATTTTGCCGCTCTTAGAAAATTTCAAAAAGGATTTTTATTTGGCTGGTGGAACTGGGTTAGCTTTGCAATTGGGTCATCGCGATAGTATTGATTTTGATTTTTTTTCTTCCAAAGATTTTAATGCTGAAAAACTTTATTCAGTTATTAAAGAATTATTTAAGGGGCATAAAATTTTAAAAGTTCAAGAAGAAAAAAATACCCTTACTGTTTTTATTGATGAAAATATAAAATTAAGTTTTTTCACCTATAAATATAAATTATTAAAAAAATTAGTTAGCGAACCTTATTTTAATATCGCTTCAGTTTTAGATATTGCCGTTATGAAACTTTCGGCTGTTGTTAGTCGAGCGACAAATAAGGATTATATTGACCTCTTTTTTATTTTGAAAGAATTATCTCTGGCAGAAATTTTAATTGCTAAAAATAAAAAAATGTCAGAATTGGATAGCAATTTGGTTCTCAAAAGTTTGGTGTATTTTCAGGATCTAAAAAAAGAACCAATAAAATTTAAAAACAACAGGAACGTTGATTTGCAGATGGTAAAAGATTTTTTTGTACGGGAGGTGCAGAAAATTAACAAATAGTTAGTTGTCATAAAAAACCTCAACAAATTCGCCAAAAACTTGATTTTTTGGCGTTTTTAGTATATAATGTAAAGGCTTA
>CAZXPO010000116.1:0-1037 GCA_964643165.1 uncultured Gammaproteobacteria bacterium
TAATCAAACCAATCAATCAGCCTGGAACTTGAAGCTGTACACGCAATACCAGCACACTGAGCACCGCAAGAAGATCCGTTGCTAGCTAATTTGTATTTTGGTGATGAAGAACTAATAGTAAACTGACTTGGCAATTCAAATAATTGGCTTGCTGAAAAAGCTTCGGAATTATTTTTCTTAACCGAATTAATAGCGTTTGAAGAATATCCAGAAGAAATGCCGGCATATTTGCTAAAATAATCAAAATAACGATTACTTGTTTTACTATTATATGCGTTAGTTATACTTCCACTGCCAAAAATAACCATGCCGCCATTTTTAATAAAATTTTCCACCATTAATTTTGCCTTTGAACTCAAATCGTCACTAGCAATATCGCCGAAACCAAAAACTATTAAACTATAATTTTGCAGAAGATCTCCAACTGGTAAATAACTGCTGATTTCTGAATTGAATGCATCTATTGTGGCATTATCGACTTTGTAATCTATTGCCCCGGTAGTGGTGCTGATATTTTCAATAGCAATACGATCTCTGAAAAAAGAATAGTCTTCATTGTTTCCCAAAGCATTCAAAACACCCTTTGCGGAAATGGTTTTATTAATAATTTCTCGAGTACTGCTTGGATAAACTTGTAGAATTTTTAGATTGCGAACAATTTTACATTTCTTGTTACAAGCTTCTCCAAGAGAAACTTGAACTGAATATGGGTCACCAGGATCACAAACCTCTCCTTTGTTTGATTGGACTATTCCATCACCGCAATAAGCGCAATCGGCATGGCAATACTGATCAGTATTATTTCCTGGATCATATTTTTCAAAAGTATCGTCAGTGAGATAGGTGTCATCATCTTCTCCGCAAATTCCATCACCACAGAAACCGCCAGTAGCCCGGCAGAAATCATTAGTAGTGATTGGGTTTGGTATGACTCCGTGATTAGTAGGAGTGGTGCAGGCATATTGTTTCATTACTGAACTATCAGCAGCATTAACAGCCACACCAGCAACCCCGTCGCATTCTTCAACACCGTCATT
>CAZXPO010000117.1:0-1035 GCA_964643165.1 uncultured Gammaproteobacteria bacterium
GCCGCCGCCGCCGCTATTTTGTTTTATGAACTCCAAAAATAATCTTTTAAAAATTGAAGAAATCGGTTTGCATTTATCAGAGGGCGAAGAATTATTAAAAGGGAAGATTGCCGAAATTTTGCAAATTCCAGAAGCAGAAATCTTGTCTTACAAAATAAGCAAGAAGGCAATTGACTCGCGCAAAAAAACGGATATCCTTTTTGTTTATTCAGTGGAGGTGACAGTAAAAAAACCGGAAAATATTAAAGAATTTAGTGCTCGCCATCGGGTTCGTTTTTTTGAACCTTTTGTTTATGAAATCAAAAAAGCCAAACAGAAGCCGAAGAATCGCCCCGTAATTATTGGCTTTGGTCCTTGCGGAATTTTTGCCGCATTGCTTTTGGCAAAATCCGGTTTGAAACCTTTGATTATTGAACGCGGTCCGATGATGGAGGAAAGAGTAAAAGCCGTTGATAAATTTTTTAAAGATGGTTTATTAAACACCGAAGCCAATATTCAATTTGGTGAAGGCGGCGCGGGAACTTTTTCGGATGGAAAATTATATACGCTTGTTAACGACCCGCGTTCCAAATTTATTTTTGAAGAATTTGTAAAAGCTGGTGCACCGGCAGAAATTTTGTTTAGCGCCACTCCCCACATCGGCACCGATCGTTTGCGGGAAGTAATTAAAAAAATAAGAGAGGAGATAATTTTGCTCGGTGGGGAATTTCGTTTTTCTACCCGTCTGACCGATTTGATTATTGAGAAAGGGAAATTGTCTGCCATTGTTGTTAATGAAAAAGAAGAGATTGCCGTGAGCGATTTGATTTTGGCTACCGGCCATTCGGCACGAGATGTTTATCAACTGCTTTTTGATCGTCAATTAGAGTTGGCCGCCAAGCCCTTTTCAATGGGGCTGCGCATTGAACACAAGGCGGAGATGATCAATCGTTCCCAATACGGCCACGATTTTCGGAACGAAAAACTTGGTCCGGCGAAGTACAAATTAGTTGAACAGCACACCGGAATTCGTCCAGTTTATAGCTTTTGTATGTG
>CAZXPO010000118.1:0-1000 GCA_964643165.1 uncultured Gammaproteobacteria bacterium
TGCTGCCCGAAAAAAATCCCGTTTAATGAAAAAAGTTAATTCATTAGCAAAATAATAAAAAAACAAAGCACCTTTTCTCAGAAATAACTCTCGTCTTAAGAATTATTTCTTGGTTTAGGCGAAGAAATCTATGATGACCAAAAAAGACAAAGAGAAATTAATCAAAAAATTTCGCACCCATGAGACCGATACCGGTTCTCCTCAAGTTCAAATTGCAATTTTGACCGAAGAAATCAAACAGCTAACTGACCACTTAAAAATCCACAAACACGACTTCTCTTCTCGTCGCGGTTTATTGAAAAAAGTTGGCGAAAGAAGAAAATTATTGAAATACTTACAAAAAGAAAATTCTGCTGCTTTCCAAGAGTTAGCTATCAAATTAAAATTAAAAATCGCCAACAAATTAATTGCTGAGGAAGAAGAAGCAAAAGCAAAGGAAAGAAAATATATTGTTGCCGATGAAACCGAAGAAATTCCTTTAGAAGCCTAAATTTATGATCAAACATCCTGAACAAAGAGTCGGTATTTTAGTAGATGTTTCCAATATCTATCATTCAGCCAAAAATTTGTACGGGAAAAAAGCAAACTTCAAAGAAATATTAAGCACAGCAGTGGCCGGTCGGAAACTTATCCGGGCCACTGCTTATGCTATAAAGACCGAGACAGAAGAAGAAACTCCTTTTTTTGAAGCTTTAGTCCAACAAGGATTTGAAGTCCGCATCAAAGACTTGCAAATATTCCCAGATGGTTCAAAAAAAGCTGATTGGGATGTCGGACTAGCTATTGATGCCATCAAAATTTCCGAAAAAATGGATGTGATTGTGATTGTTTCTGGTGATGGCGACTATTTACCTTTGGTTTCTTATTTGCAGGACAACAAGGGTTGTTTGGTTGAAGTGATGGCTTTTCGAAAAACCACTTCATCACGCCTTATTGAGCAAGTTGATGATTTTACTGATTTAGGAAGCGATCCAAAATATTTACTGCGCAATCCTTATTC